>JANOOO010000235.1:0-6622 GCA_031421375.1 Polaromonas sp. | reverse complement strand
CCGTCCCGCACAAACGCTTGCGCTGCGCGAAAAATCTGCGGCTCGGCGCGCCGGAAGCGGTAGATGCTTTGCTTCGGGTCGCCGACCAAAAACACGCTGGGCGCACTGGCCGAGCCCACCGCTCCGCCATAGCTTTGCAGCCACGAAGACAGCGCCTGCCACTGCAGCGGGTTGGTGTCCTGAAACTCGTCGATCAGCAAATGCCGAATGCGCGAATCAAGCCGCTGCTGCACCCAGCCCGAGAGCACCGGGTCGGTCAGCATGAAGACGGCGGCGCGCTCAACATCGTTCATGTCGATCCAGCCGCGCCCCTGCTTGAGCGCGGCGAACTCGGCCAACAGCACGCGCGTGAGCCGGGCCATGCGCTGCTGATACTCCCAAGCCGCGTGTTGGCCGCTGGCGGCGAGCATGCGCAGCACCAGCTCCTGAGCGGCGCGCACCTGCTCCAGCCCGACGACCTTGTCGCTGAACTTGCGCGGCGTGCCGGTGGTGGTCAGCAGCGCGGCGACCATAGCGGGCACGTCGCCCGTCGCCAGGGCCTGCTCCAGCTTGACGCCGCAGGCTGAAAAGGTGACGGCGCTGGCTCGCCCCAGCGCTGCCGCAGCCGCGTAGAGCAGGCGCTGGCTGGCTGCGTCGCTGGTCAGCAAAGCCTCAGGGTGAGCTAGCCCCGCGCATTCGGGAAACTGCACGGTGAAATGCGCGACCGAGCCCGCGACTCGCCCTGCCGCATCGGCCAGTGCAAACTCCACGCGCTTGTCGAGCGCCGACTGCAGCGCCTTCGCGGTTTGCGAACGCCCGTAGGTCAGCACCACCGCGTTGAAGTCGCTGCGCAACGCCGGGTCGCTTGACACCGCCGCATAAAAGCGCGGCCACACCAGCGCCTTGGCAGGCGCGTCGTCTTCAAGCAGCTCGTAGGCCAGCGGCAAGCCGAGGTCTTGCAGAACCTGCACCGGCGCACTGCGCAGCAGCGCGGCGAACCAGCTGTGAAAGGTGCGTATCTGCACCGAGCGGCCGCTTTGCAGCACCAGGCGATATAGATTTGATAGCTGCTTGCACCCGTCTGCATTGGGCTGTGGGCTGATTTTGCTTGAAACATCGACCTTGAATCCGCGTATTTCAAGCTCGCGCTGCAGCTCGGCGTCATCAGCTTGCGCAAACCCGACCAGCCAGTCATGCAGCCGCTCGCGCATCTCGCCAGCGGCTTTTTTAGTGAAGGTGATCGCCAGAATCTCGTGCGGCCGAACCTCGCCAGCCGGGCCGTTCAGGTCGTTAAGCAGTGCCCGAACGATGCGCGACACCAGCATCCAGGTTTTGCCCGAACCGGCGCAGGCTTCCACCGCGACGTTGCGGCGCGGGTCGCAGGCAATGGCGTAAAACGCGTCGCTTGATACCGGCTGACCGTTGTGTTCGTAAGCGGCTGTCATGGGCATTGGCAGAGGGAGCGGCACGCAGTGAGCGACCGTGGGGGCACTGCATCACGAGACCTCAGAGCCCACACCCCAACCCTCTCCCGGGAGGAGAGGGAGCAAGACGGGGGCCGGGCGCGACACGAAGTGCGCGACCGTGGGGGCCTATTCATTCCAGAAGTCCTTCCGGCAGAGCCCGCGGGCGGCGCAAAAGCTGCAAGCCTCGCCTTCGCCCAGGGCAGGCATTGCCGCGCCGCCCGCAATAGCCGCCATGTCGCTCAAAATTCCGCTGATCAAATCGTCGCGCAGCGCCACGATCTCTGGCTGGGCAAAGCTCCTGGTTTCGCCCTTTTCACCGACGTTGACGTAGGCCGCCTGCAGGGTGTCGGCATCAAACAAGGCGGCGTAAAAACCGATCTGCGTGTCTTCATTGCCGCTGGCGATGCGCTTGCTGGTGCGAGACTGCGGCTCGGTTTTGTAGTCGAGCACCATTTTTTCGCCGCCCACCGAGTCGATTCGGTCGAGCTTGCCGACCAGCTTGAGCTTGCCGTAGGGCATTTCGCGCCAGACTTCGCCGTCTTCATAAATCGCGCCCTTTGCCTCGTGCGCCGTCAGCCATTCAAGATAGCCGCCGCGCACGCCTGGCCAACTGGCGGCGAAGGGCAAAAACTCGGCTTCGCTCAAATGAAGCTCGTGCGTGGCGCGGTCTGCTGCGGCATCGATCATCGCTAGCCGCTCGTCGGCCTCAGTCGTCGGTGCTTCGGCCAGTGCGGTGTGAAAGTGGTGCAGCAGCGTGTGCAGCCAGTTGCCGAAGTCACGTTTGGTGACTTCACCGTCCAGCTCGTCGGGCTCGCGCAGATTGAGCTGGCGCAGCGCAAAAAATCGGTAGGGGCAGCGGCGCAAATCTTCATAGGCGCTGGCCGAAAGCTGGGCCACTGGCAAGGCAGCGCCGGTCGGCAGCGGCCTGGGCGTAGGCCGGGTGTCGATGCTGCGCGCCAGCCGCGAATCTGGTGCATTGATGCCGCGCTGGTCCAGCTGCAATTGCTGCACGAAACCGCTAGGCATCAAGCACTCGCCGTTTTCGCTTTCGCGCCACAGCACATCAACATGCGCGTGCTGCAGGGCGTAAGTCCAGGCGGCACGCGCCTCCAGGGCCAGCGCCTGGCGCGACGGCAAGCCAAGCAGCTCACGCTGCGCGGGCGTCCATTGGCCCGGCGGTTCGGGCGACACGGGCAGGCGAATCTCGTCGCACCCCGGCAGTACGACCGCCTGCACGCTGCGGCCGAGCAACTGGCCCAGCGGCATGATGATCACCTGGTTCGGCTCGTCAGGAGGTGGGTGCGGCGGGGAAAAATTGGCACCCTCCAGCACCACACCGGCCCAGTGAATGAAGCCCGTCAGCGTCATAACTGGCGCGCCGTCAAATTCAGCCTCTGCACCCGGATGCAGCCGCAGTGCCGTGAGCACGGCCTGACCTGCTTCGTCACGCAGCAGGCCCGGCCACTGGCCCGCGTCAACCAATGCGCCGTGCAGATCGACCAGCCATGCGGCGAGCGCCCGGGGCTTGGCGAGCTGCGCACGAAACGCGTCGATTGGCCCGGCGAGTTGGGCAGTCTGTGGAAACTTTCGCTTCAATGCTTCGCCCTGAGCCTGTGCGTGATCTGGCGCTGCGCTGACTGGCTGCGCGAAGTCGGGCAGCTCGCGCCAGGCCCGCACCCCGGCCCTGCGCAATTCGGCCTCAATCCCATCTGCTTGAGCAGTGAATGCCGGGGCGTTTTTGAGCCAGTCAATCACCCCATCACTTGAGGCGTCGCGCTTCATTGCCTGCAGCAGGCTCATCACCGACGCGGCGGCACGCGTGGTCGAAAGCTTCCAGCCAGTTTCGTCCCGCATGGCGACCCCGCTGGCGTGCAGAATTGCGCCCACGCGGCGCGTCAGCAAGCGGTCTTGCGCGACCAGCGCCACCGGCGAGCGGCCTTGCACCAGGTGCGCCAGCACGCAGGCGGCCGCGCGTGTGGCCTCGTCCTCGGCGTTGCTGGCGGGCTGCAAAGCTGGCCGGCACGGCGCATCCGGCGCGATCGGGGCGCACAGCGTCAGCTGCACGGCTCGCTCGCCAGAGTGCGCCAGCAAGGCTTTGGCCAGCGGGTCTGGCTGGAAACCCTGCAGCACAACAAGCAGTGCAGGCCGCGCCTCAAACAGCGCGTCGGTCGGGTAGCGCGAGGTGGCGGCCCAGGCCAGCGCAGTCGCGCCGATGGCGGTCTCAAGCCGCAGCGCGGGCGCGAGGCTCTCGCCAAGCAGCAGGCCGCCGATTCGCTCGCCCCAGGCAAGCCGCTCTTGCGGCGCAATTGAAGCCGCAATGCGGGCCAATGACCACGCCTGCTCGACCAGCCGCATCGCCAGCGGCGCGCCCTGGCTGCCGAGTTGGGCCCGTGCGATCAGGCGTTCGGCAGTCAAGGTATCGAGGGCCTTGTCCATGCGCAGGTCGTCGGGCGATGCCTCGACGGGCTGCGCACTGCGCTCACGCTCGCCCCAGGTCTGAGTGGTTTCAAAGCGCGGCAAAAACAAGGCCCGACCGTTCTGCCCGGCGAATTGCCCCCACACCCGGCGCGCCTGCGCAATCAACTGGATGTAGGGGAGCAGCACGACGGTTTCGGCCGGGTGTGGGCTGTGCCGGGCAATCAGCGCGGCGATTTTTTCAATAGACTCAATCCAGCACAAATCGGCAATCGACGGGCTCGGTGCAGCAAAATTCATCATGTCGCAGAGGTGTGGCCAGTAAGAGTTGGAAAGAACCGGCGCAATGAGTCGCCGACAGGCAAGACTTATCGAGGCTTGCAGCCCCAAGGCGTCAGGCTAAACGCCCTGTCGTTGGCGCGAAGGCTTCGGCTTTCTGAGAGAATGCCTATAACTTTAGCCGCTTCCGGAACACACCGAAAGGATTCAACATGGCCAGCGAATTGATCAAACACACCACCGACGCCACCTTCGAGGCCGATGTCCTGAAATCAACCAAACCGGTGCTGGTGGACTACTGGGCCGAATGGTGCGGTCCGTGCAAAATGATTGCGCCCATCCTGGACGAAGTAGCGAGCAGCTACGACGGCAAACTGCAGGTCGCCAAGATGAACGTCGATGAGAATCGCGACATTCCGGCCAAGTTCGGCATTCGCGGCATTCCGACCCTGATGCTGTTCAAGGACGGCCAGCTCGCGGCTACCAAAGTTGGTGCCCTGAGCAAAAGCCAACTCACAGCGTTTATTGACCAGCAACTGGCCTGAAGACTGCAATCTTCGCGACGAACTCCGCGAAACCTGCCAAACCCGCATCGAGCGGGTTTTTTTTCGTCCCTTTGGCCTTCGCCGCTTGCCCGTCTCGGGCGCGAGATGTGTTGTACCGGCTGCACACGCCCGTCGCGGGCCGCAGGTGTTTCCTGTCATAATCAAAGCCATTCGCCCGCCCGGTTTTTCGCCGTTCTGGTTCGAGTTTCCGGTTTGACA
The DNA here is from genome assembly GCA_031421375.1 of Polaromonas sp. Classification (GTDB taxonomy): domain Bacteria; phylum Pseudomonadota; class Gammaproteobacteria; order Burkholderiales; family Burkholderiaceae_C; genus Polaromonas. Next base: position 1,719 of record JANOOO010000235.1, on the reverse strand, counting down.
GCCTCCTCCTACAGCGGCTTCTTTTCAAACCTCCCCCATTTTTCTTATCGACTCCTGCCGGGGTCGCATTTCACGCAGGTCACTCCATGCATTTAAACGAACTCAAGGCACTGCACGTGTCTGAAGTGCTCAAGCAGGCCGAAGAGCTTGAAATTGAAAACGTGGGCCGCATGCGCAAGCAGGAGCTGATGTTTGCAATCATCAAAAAGCGCTCCAAAACCGGCGAGACCATCGTTGCCGACGGCGTGCTTGAAGTGTTGCCCGATGGCTTTGGTTTTTTGCGTGCGCCTGACTCAAGCTACACCGCCTCGACCGACGACATCTACATCAGCCCGAGCCAGATCCGCCGTTTCAATCTGCATACCGGCGACATGATCGAGGGCGAAGTTCGCACTCCGAAAGACGGCGAACGCTACTTCGCGCTGAACAAGCTCGACAAGGTCAACGACGGCGCACCCGAGGCGAACAAGCACAAGGTGATGTTCGAGAATTTGACGCCGCTGTTTCCACGCGAACAGTTCAAGCTTGAACGCGACATCAAGGGCGAAGAAAACCTCACCAGCCGCATCATCGACATCGTCGCGCCCATCGGCAAAGGCCAGCGCGCCCTGCTGGTTGCGCCGCCGAAATCCGGCAAAACCGTGATGATGCAAAACATCGCGCATGCCATCACCGCCAATTACCCCGAAGTCGTAATGATGGTGTTGCTGGTCGATGAGCGTCCCGAAGAAGTGACCGAGATGCAGCGCAGCGTACGCGGAGAGGTCATCTCCTCCACGTTTGACGAGCCGGCCGCCCGCCACGTACACGTTGCAGAAATGGTCATCGAGCGCGCCAAGCGCCTGGTCGAGCTCGGCAAGGACGTCGTCATTTTGCTCGACTCGATTACTCGTTTGGCCCGGGCTTACAACAACGTGCTGCCTTCGTCGGGCAAGGTGCTGACCGGCGGCGTTGATGCCAACGCCTTGCAGCGGCCCAAGCGCTTTTTTGGCGCGGCCCGCAAGATTGAAGAAGGCGGCAGCCTGACCATCATCGGCACCGCGCTGGTCGATACCGGCAGCCGCATGGACGAGGTGATTTTTGAAGAATTCAAAGGCACAGGCAATTGCGAGATTCACCTGGACCGCCGCCTCTATGAAAAGCGCGTATTCCCCGCGATTCACCTGAACCGCAGCGGCACCCGGAAGGAAGAGCTGCTGCTGGCCCCCGAAATCCTGCAAAAGTCACGGATTTTGCGCCAGTTCATGTACAACATGGACGAGATCGAGTCGATGGAATTGATGCTCAAAAATATGAAGGCGACGAAGAACAACCACGAGTTCTTTGACATGATGCGGCGCGGTGGTTAGCCCCCACGGTTGCTCACTGCGTGTAGCGCCCTGCCCCCCGAGGGGGCCGCTGCGCCTGCGGCCCGGCAAAGCCGGTTCCGCGGCCCCTGCTGGGTTGGGTTGGGGAACCTGAGTCCCTTTGCGTTTTGCTATTGGTTGCTCGAAGCGAGGGCACCGTGGAACCGGCTCCGCCGGGCCACTGGTGTCGCCCCTTGAGGGGGGATGCGGCTACACGCAGTGAGCCGCAGGCGGGGGGAGCTATAATGCGAGGCTTCACGGAAAGTGCCTAAAAGTGGTTTAGGTGGCTGCCGAAACGAATAAGGAAAGATCATGAAAGACGGCATTCATCCCAATTACCGCGAAGTTTGTTTTATGGACTTGTCCAACAACT
>JANOOO010000234.1:0-5275 GCA_031421375.1 Polaromonas sp. | reverse complement strand
GGAGAGGGAGTAAGAAGAGCGGGGCCATCTTTTCAAGCCAGGGCCGTGGAACCGGCTTTGCCGGGCCACAGGCGCAGCGGCCCCCTCGGGGGGCAGGGCGCTACACGCAGTGAGCAACCGTGGGGGCCACATACCTACATCGGATCCATGACCAGCTTGTCACCATCAGCCGTCGCCAGCAGGCGCACCTGCGTCGGCTTGCCGTACACGTTCTCGGGCAGCGGGTGCTCGCTGGTGCGGTACACGCCGGCGATGCTGAGCAGTTCGGCGTTCAGCTCCAGCGCAAAAATCCGCGCATCGACGTTGCCGCGCGCGCCGGCCATGGCCTTGCCGCGCAGCGGTGCGTACACGTGGATGTGGCCGTCGGCGATGACCTCGGCACCGGCGTTGACCATGGCCAGAACCACCAGATCGCGGCCGCGTGCATAGACCTGCTGACCCGAGCGCAGCGGTTTGTCGATCACCAGCGCGCCGGGTGACGGCGGGGGCGGGCTGGCCGGGTGCGCGACCGGGACGGGCGGCATCGCTGTGGCGGATTCGGTGGCCGACGATTGAGCTGGCGCGGTGTGCGTTGGGGGCGTTGCGGGTGCGGCTTGTGGCGCCTTGGTCAGTGCGGCGCTCGGCGCAGCTTTCGGCGTGCCGCTGACCAGATACGCGTCGGGCACGGGCAGCAAGCCGGCCTGCAGTGCGGCCATCATTTGCGGCGGGCTGCCGCCTTTGACGGCGACGGGTACCAACTGCAAGCGTGTGAGCAGACTCATTAGCGCGGGGAAATCGACCACGCCGTCGGCCTGCGCGGCTTGCAGGGGGCCGAGGTCAATCATCAAAGCGTCCTGATCGAAGAAGTCGGGCTCGCTGGCGAAGCGCTGCGCGAGTTCGCGCGCGAGCCGGTCAAGGTCGGTTGATTTGAGCAGCAGCGCGACCAATGGAAGGTTGGCGCTTTTGATCTCAAATGTGGTGGCGGCGGGGGCCTCGCTGGCAACGGTCATGGATGGGTGGGAGGAGTGCAGGTCAGGTGATCAGGCGAGGTGTCAGGCGTGCGCTGGCGGGCTGGTGCGCTGGGCGCGGCGAGCACAGGGCCCGTGAGAACGGCTCGGATACCGGCAAAGTGGCGTGTCGAAAAAAGGGAGTTAATGAATTGCACGGGGCCTGAAACTGAGGCGGCCCCTGGCCCGATCAGGTCTGCCTGGCGCGGGCTGGGTAAACCGCAGCTCCAATTGATCAGCCGCATGAGGGTAGCGTGAAAAAAGCCGACGGGCGGCGTGAGCTTGTGTCGCAGTTGTGAGGCTTTGAAACCATCGCGCACAGGGACAGGCCCGCATTGTTGCAGATCGTTTTTGGGTCGCGGGCCGGGCGCCGAGCGCTTGGCGCTGGGGCCGCGCGTTCATTGAGCGCAATGGATTGGCGTGTACGCTGCGGCTTGAAGCGGTCGGGTCTGGTCGCATTTGCATCGGCCTGCGTATGTCTGCGTATGTGTATGTACTTGTGTGGGCGTTCGCTTCGGCGCGCCACGGCTGGGCCGGGCAGCGGGCCTTTTTACTTTTGCTGTGGTGCTCGATGAACCTGCTGCCCTTTGTTGCCGTTTCCACCTTGCTGCAACGGCGTAGCATGGCCTTGTCTTGTTTTCAGACTGGATGGTTTTATGCCGATCTCTTTTGTTCAGATTTCCCGCGCCAGGCTTGCCAGCGGGGCGATGCTTTTTGGCTGCGCCTTCGCCATGGTGGCCGCTGCCCAGACATTCAGCCCGCCCGCTCCGCCGCCGTACCTGGATGGTCACCCGACGCGCGTCGAGGGTGGCGTGCCCGGAGGCTGGAATGGTGCGGTTCAGGGAGCCCCTTATGAGGGCTTGCGTGTGGACGGCTACCCCTCGAACCGCAATCTGAATCTGGATGACCGCTCGCCCCGGCTGGGCCCCACCTTGCCCGACAGGCGCCAGGCCGCGCAGCATCCGCACGGCCGACCCGGTGCCGCTGCGCCGGGCTGGGGTGCCCTGCATCAGCAGCCAGAGGCAGCGCGTGGCGACGGCGCACCGTCACGCCGCTATTGAGACGTGCTTCGCCTTGCGGGCTCCTGAAAGCAACAACCCGGCTGCGTCGCCGTGCGCAGCGCTGCGGCCGGCCTTGCGCGATTGCGGCAGCGAGATGACGGACTGCACCGCGTCATCGCGCGCTGCGCCTTTGGCCTCGTCGATATGCAGCCGCAAGCGCGCCATAGACCGTCGAATGGCAGCGCTGTCTTTTTCAGGGGCCAGGTCGGCCAGGCCCTGCACCGTGGGCAACTCGATGTTGATGCTCAGTCGGTCGGCATAGCGGCCTGCACGCGCCAGCAAGTCGGGCGACGCATCGGGAATGGTTTTGAGGTGGATGTAGCCGCGAAAGTCGTGCTCCTCGCGCCGCCGCCGCGCCACCCCGACGACCTGCTCAATCGTGTAGTCGGGGCTTTGAATAATGCCCGACGACAAAAACAAACCCTCAATGCAGTTGCGCCGATAAAAGTCAAGCGTCAGAGTTGCACCACCTCATCGACCGTGAAGCGCGCACGCGCCACGTTGCTGCTGACGCGGTTCACGCAATACAGGCAGTCATAAACGCAGAAGTTGGTCAGCAGAATTTTCAGCAGCGAGATGCAGCGACCATCTGGCGCGTAGCTGTGGCAGATGCCCGAGCCTTCGGTCGAGCCAATGCCTTTGCCGCCGCGCGAGTCGCGGCGCGTGGTGCCGCTCGATGAGCACGAGGCGTCGTACTTGGCAGCGTCGGCCAGCACGGCGAGTTTTTGCTGGAGGCGGGGGTCGGCGAGGGTCAGTTCAGACACTGTTTGAATGTGCAGTTATTTGAATCGCCCTGCGAGCGGAATGACTCAGCCACGACGCTGGATCGCTTCAGTTAAAAGTCTCGCAAAAACTGCGGCAATCAAGCCGCTTCACCTTCTGCGCTGCCTGATCTTGTTGGCCCGACTCTCAGTCACCAGGTACACCACCCCGGCAATCACCAGCGGCCCAAGGTAGTACACAAAGCGGTAGGCCACCAGCGCCGCCAAAATGGCCGGTTGCGGCATGCGGTGCGCCAGCAGTGCGACGAACACCGCTTCCAGCACCCCCAGACCGGCCGGCACGTGCGCGATGACGCCCGCGATGGCGGCCAGCAGCAGCACGCTGACAACCGTCGGGAACTCAATGCGCTGCTGCAGCAGGGTGTAGATGATTCCCGAGATCAACAACCAGTTGCTGGCACCCACTGCCACCTGCACCAGCGCGAGCTTGATTGACGGCAGGTCGATGTCGTGGCCATGCACATGCAGCGTGCGTTTGCGCGACAGCGCACAGAGCGCCAGGTAGCCACCGGCAAGAGCGACCAGCAGGCCGCCAATCAGCCGCAGGTGCAGCGTGGTGATGGGCCACTGCTCAGGCAAAGGCGGCGGTGCCAGCGCAAAAACCAGCCCGCCCAGCAGCAGATAGCTGACCCAGTTGGTCAGCATGCTGAAGGTGGTGATGCGCGTGATGACGCCGGGTGCCAGGCCCAGCCGCGAATACAGCCGGTAGCGAAACGCAATGCCGCCGATCAGCGAGCCGAGATTGAGGTTGAATACGTAGCTGACGAAGGTCACCGTCATCACCGTTGGTGTGGACAGCGTGTGGCCGGTGTAGTGGCGGCTGAGCAGGTCGTAGCAGCTGTAGAGCGTAAAACTGCCGGCGGCCAGCAGTACCGCGATGACGAGCGACGCGCGGGAGTAAGTTTTCAACGCGGCCATGACCTCGGCCCATTCGATGTTGCGCGCCTGCGTGAGCAGCAGCCACGCGACCAGGCTAAAAAAAACCAGCGTGAGGCCGCGCTTCAACCAGGGCCACCAGCGCGCCACCGTCATGCGTTTGATGAAGCCGCCCTGCTTTGACCCAGACGCACCGCGGCCTGGGGGGCGGGCTGATGCGGAAGTCGAAGGGGCCACGCGTGCGCTAGCCGGTTCTGCTGTGGCTTAGCGTGTCGGCGCTGGCCGTTTGCGCCGGCGTTTTCTTGTCGAGCGAAGGCGCGTCGGGCGCTGCCTCTGTCGCAGCAGACGGCCCGGGCAAGTGCGCACTGCGCAGGCTGGGCGCATGCGCGGGCAGCCAGCCGCCCCAGGCCGGGTAGCGCCGCAGCAGGTGGAACACAAAGAAGCTGCGCACCACGCGCCAGCGGCTTGACTCGACCATATCGGCAGGGCCGATCTCCTTGCAATCATGCGCCAGCAAATGCTGCAGGCGTTGGCCCAGATGCTGATTGAAGGCGTGGTCTTTGATGAACATGTTGGCCTCCAGGTTGAGCGCCAGGCTTAAGGGGTCGAGGTTGCTGGAGCCAACGGTGGCGAGCTGGTCGTCAAACACCGCGACCTTGCCGTGCAGCGGCCGCGCGACATATTCGTGAACATGCACGCCGGCCTGAACCAGGTGGTAGTAAAGCATGCTGGCGGCCACTTTGACGATGGGCATGTCGGGTTCGCCCTGCAAAATCAGCCGCACATCGACGCCGCGCCGCGCTGCCTTGCGCAGCTCTTTAATCAGCCGGTAGCCGGGGAAAAAATAGGCATTGGCGATGATGATGCGATGCCGCGACGAGCGGATGGCAATGCGGTAGTGGCGCTCGATGTCGTTGGTGTGCTTGCGGTTGTCGCGCGTCACGAACAGGGCCGCGCCGCCAGCGTCTTGCGCGCCTGCATCGAGCGTGCCGGGCGGTGTATCGACGCGGCGAAAAGTCTTGGCAATCGATTGGGCGCGGTCTGAAAAACGCTCACGAAAACGGCTCATCCATGTGGTGCCGGCATTGCGCTTGCCGGCCACCAGCGCCCGGTGGACGAAGGTGTTGATCGCGCCGACGATAGGCCCGGTCATCTCGACGGCGTAATCCTGCTTGGCATCGGCGCCTGACGAAATCATGTGATCAACCGAGTAGTTGATGCCGCTGACGAAAGCGCGCTCGCCATCGACGACGACGATCTTGCGGTGCATGCGGCGGAACATATTGGTGCGCCAACCCCACAGCCGCGTGCCGGGGTCGAACACGTGGACGCGCACACCTGCGTCGGCCAGCGCCGCGAGAAATGCGGGCGACAAGTCGGGCGAGCCGAAGTCGTCAATGGTCACGTCGATCTGCACGCCGCGCCGGCCTGCTTTGATGAGTGCGGCTTGCAGTTGCTGGCCGACTGCATCGTCAAACCAGATGAAGGTTTCCAGCACGACTTCGCGCTGTGCGCTGGCAATGGAGTCAAACACGCGCGGGAAAAACTCCTCGCCGTTTTCAAGCAGCGC
>JANOOO010000233.1:0-5427 GCA_031421375.1 Polaromonas sp. | reverse complement strand
CCTCAAGCCACCGCCGCCATCGCCCGCAGCCCGGCGATTTCCTGCGCGCCGTAACCCAGCGCCTGAAGCACCTCGTCCGTATGCTCGCCGCGTTGCGGTGGCTGCAGGCGCACGCCGAGACGCTGGCCTTGCATCGTGAATGGCAGCAGCGCGACCCCGGCAGTTTGCCCGGCTCGCGCGCCATCGGGCAGCGTGACGTCGGCCAGCCCGCCGGTGGCCAGCAGGTGCTCGTCGTCGTACAGCTCTTCGGGTCGGCGGATTGGGGCGAAAGGCAGCGCGACTTTCTCAAACAGTGCGGCCAGATCACTTGCGCTGTGCAAGGCCAGGCGTTCGCGCAGCATCGGCATCAAAGTAGGCCGCGCGACAACGCGCTGGTTGTTGGTAGCCAGCCGGGCGTCGGCCAGCAAGTCGGCAAAGCCGAGCGCGGTGCAAAACGTCGCCCATTGCGCATCGCTGACAGCGGCCAGGAAAATCTGCTCGCCATCCTTCACCGTGAACACGTCGTACACGGCCCAGGCTGAAATGCGGTCGGGCATGGGCGCGGCAGGCTGGCCGGTGAGGGCGTACTGCATCATGTGCTGGCCGACCAGAAACACGTTGTTCTCGTACAGCGCGCTTTGCACCTCCTGGCCCCGGCCCGTGATGCCGCGCTGAATCAGCGCGCCCAGCGTGCCGATGGCACCGAACATGCCGCCCATGATGTCGTTGACGCTGCTGCCGGCGCGCAGCGGGTCGCCGGGCCGGCCCGTCATGTAGGCCAGCCCGCCCATCATCTGCACCACTTCATCAAGCGCCACGCGGTGCTCGTAGGGGCCGGGTAAAAAGCCCTTGTGGCTGACGTAGATCAGCCGCTCGTTTTGCGCCGACAGCGACGCGTAGTCGAGCCCGTATTTCTTCATCGTGCCGGGCTTTAAGTTCTCAAGCACCACGTCGCTTGATGCCGCCAGCTTGCGCGCCACCGCCGCGCCTTCGAGCTTGCGCAGATCAAGCGCAATGCTTTTCTTGTTGCGGTTGAACATCGGGAAAAAGCCGGCACCGGCACCGAGCAGGTAACGCGTGCGGTCGCCATCAATCGGCTCGACCTTGATGACCTCGGCACCCATGTCGGCCAGCACCATGCCGCAGGTCGGCCCCATCACCATGTGCGTGAATTCGACGACGCGCAGGCCCGCCAGCGGCTGAGGGGCGGTGCGAGGGGGCGTGGGGGTGGCAGCAGTCATGGCGCGAGATTAAAAGCCGTAGGACAGCGCGACGCCGACAAAGACCGTGAAACCGAGCCAGTGATTGAGGCGAAAAGCCTTGAAGCAGTCGCCGCCCTCGCGCTTGCGGATCAGCCAGCCGTGCCACAGGGCCTGTGCGGCAGCGATGCCTATTGCTATTAAAAAAGGAGCTGCTTGCGCCCGTCCGTGGGGGGCTACAAGCCATATTGACAGATAAACCGCATAGCAGAGCATGACCGCAGCAACATCGAAGCGGCCGAAGGTGATGGCCGAGGTTTTCATGCCGATGCGCAGGTCATCGTCGCGATCAACCATCGCGTATTCGGTGTCGTAGGCAATCACCCAAAACAGATTGCCGGCGAGCAGCAGCCAGGCCAGCGGCGGCACCACCTGCAGCACAGGCCAAAAGCCCGACGCAGCGCCGCCTTGCACCGCCGCGAAGGCCATCGGAATACCGAAGCTGAAAGCCACGCCAAGCACCGCCTGCGGCATGGCCACGTAGCGCTTGGCAAACGGGTAGGCCAGCGTGATGGCGAGTGCCGCGAACGACCAGGCGATGGTGGCGGCATTGGTCGTGAGCACCAGCGCGAAGGCGGCCAGTGCCAGCGCCGCGCCCAGCCACAGCGCCTCCTTGACCGACAACTTGCCACTGGTGACCGGACGCCCAGCGGTGCGCTTGACGTGGCGGTCAAAGTCGCGGTCGGCCACGTCGTTGACGCAGCAGCCGGCGCTGCGCATCAACACCGTTCCCAGCGTGAACACGATCAGCAAATGCCAGCCCGGAAAGCCATCAGCAGCGATCCACAAGGCGGACAAGGTGGGCCACAGCAGCAGCAGCCAGCCGGCCGGGCGATCCCAGCGGATCAGCTGCAGGTAGAGCGCAAATTTCGCTTTCACGACAGCCGCGTCACACCGGGCAATTCGCAGGCGTAGATGGCGTTGCGCAGGGCCGCGATGGCTTCATAGCGGGTGAAACTTTTACGCCAGACCAGCACCACGCGCCGGCTCGGAATGTGGCCGTGAAACGGCAGGTAGGTGATCAGCGCGCTTTCCCCGGGCGCCCCGGCAGCCGAGCGCGGCTTTGCTTTGCCAGCCGACGCAGACTCAGGCGCAGGAGCAGGCATCTCGCCCTTGGGCACGCCAAGACGCGGTACCAGCGTGATGCCCATGCCGGCCGCCACCATGTGCTTGATGGTCTCCAGCGACGAGCCTTCAAAGCGGCGACTGATGCCTTCTGCGTTGCTCGAAAAGCGCGCGAACTCGGGGCAGACTTCAAGCACATGGTCGCGAAAGCAGTGACCATTGCCGAGCAGCAGCATGGTTTCTTTTTTGATCTCGTCGGCGGTCACGCTGGCCCGACTGGCGAGCGCGTGGGCACGCGGCACGGCGGCCATGAAGGGCTCGTCGTAGAGTGGCGCGATGGCTAAATTCGTATCGGGAAAAGGCTCGGCCAAAACCGCGCAGTCGATGTCGCCGTTGCGCAGCGATTCAAGCAGCGCGACGGTGAAGTTCTCTTGCAGCATCAGCGGCATCTGCGGCGTCAGCCTGATCGCCTGACGCACCAGGTCGGGCAGCAAATAAGGGCCAATGGTGTAGATCACGCCCAGCCGCAGACTGCCTGCAACCGGGTCTTTGCCGCGCCGCGCGATCTCGCGAATCGCATCGGCCTGCTCGAGCACGCTTTGCGCCTGGCGAACGATCTCGACGCCCAGCGGCGTCACGGTGATCTCGCCGGCATTGCGTTCGAACAATTTGACCTGCAACTCCTCTTCGAGCTTTTTGATCGCCACGCTCAGCGTCGGCTGCGACACATGGCAGGCGTCTGCACCTTTTCCGAAATGTTTCTCTCGGGCAACGGCAACGATGTATTTCAGCTCGGTAAGGGTCATGTCGGCATTGTGCTGCGTTGGCGCGCTGCCCGGTTCAGGTTAACGCTGCTGAAAGAGTGTGCCCGCCGGGGCCTTTTTAAGCCAAAACAGGCATCTAACCCTTATGCAGCGGGCGCAATCAGCTCCTGATTTAATAGCGGTTGACACGCACTGAAGGCGTCCGCAGTAGCTGGGTCAGCGCGGCTCATTCGACTTTTTTATCCTCGCTTTTCGCGTCAGCCATGGCCTCGGGCTCCAGCTCCTCAGCGGCCCGGTTCAACGCGATGAAGCCACCCCAGCCGGCCAGCAACAGCGCAACGGCAATGATCAGGCTTGCGGCGTAGGGCAACTGTGCGAGGTCTTCATGCAATGCCTTGAAGGTTGCCACCAGTCCTTCAACCGCCAGCGCCACAACGATGAGGATCAGGAAGCGCGAGAGGTAACGGCGCACCCGCGTCGGGGCGCTGACCTGCGCCACACGAACGATTTCTTCTTCGACGATGGTCTGCGCGATTTGCAGCGCGACGACTGCAATGGCGATCAGGCCAATCGCCTTGATGATGCCTTTCGCTGCTTCGATGCCGAAGCCGCTGGTAAGCGCATGCCAGCCAAAATTGGCCGCAATCGCCATCAATGCAAGCCCAGCCAGCACCAGCAACGTGGCCGTGATGGCGTGCATCGCGGCGAAGAATTTGATGAGGAGCTTCACGCCGGAAATGCCAGCAGGGGAGCACGTAAGTGTGGTGTTGCACGCTATCTGGCACATGGCTTGTTTATGCTCTGTTGCCGACCGACTGCCACGGCAAGGCTGCAGCCTCAAGCCTTCAAATACTCACCCTTTGCCCCCAGCCATCGCAAGATATGCCGCTGCGCCAGCTCCGCATGCTCATCGAGCATCGGCGGTGCCACGGCCCGCGCCCAGGCCAGCAACTCCGCGTCAGTTGCCAGATCAGCAAAGCGCAGCAGCGGTGCGCCCGATTGCCGGGCACCCAAAAATTCGCCCGGCCCGCGAATCTCCAGGTCACGCCGGGCGATCTCGAATCCGTCGTTGGTCTCGGCCATTGCCTTGAGCCGTTCCCGCGCAATCTGGCCCAGGCGCGGTGCGTCACCCGTTGAATACAGCAGCACGCAGGCCGACGCCGCCGCACCGCGCCCGACACGCCCGCGCAACTGATGCAACTGCGACAGCCCGAAGCGCTCGGCATGCTCGATCACCATCAAGGACGCATTGGGCACATCGACGCCGACCTCGATGACGGTGGTGCTGACCAGCACGCCCATCTGCCCGCTGCTGAACTGCGCCATCACGGCGCGCTTCTCAGGCAGCGGCAGGCGCGAATGCAGCAAGCCGCAGGCGACACCGGGCAATGCTTCTTGCAGCGCCGCGTGCGTTTGCGTGGCGTTGACAAGATCAATCGCTTCGCTTTCCTCGATCAGCGGGCAGACCCAGTAAATTTGCCGGCCCTCGGTGAGCTGCACGCGGATGCGCGCGATCACCTCGTCGCGGCGGCTGTCATTGACGAGCTTGGTCACGACGGGCGAGCGGCCGGGCGGCAGCTCGTCGAGTGTCGAGACATCGAGGTCAGCGTAGTAGCTCATCGCCAGCGTGCGCGGAATCGGCGTGGCGGTCATCATCAATAGATGCGGCTCCTGCGCATGAACCGCAGCGGCATCGTGTCCGTTGCCTGATGCGGACGCTTGCGGCAGCAGATCAGCGTCGAACCGCGCACCCGCGCTCTTGCCACGCAAAGCGAGGCGCTGCGCCACGCCAAAGCGGTGCTGCTCGTCGATGATGGCGAGCGCGAGATTGTTGAACTGCACCTTGCTCTGGATCACCGCGTGCGTGCCGACGACCAGCGCGGCCGCGCCGCTGGCAATCAGCGCGAGCGCCTCGCGCCGCTCTTTGGCTTTCTGGCTGCCGGTGAGCCAGGCGGTGGTGATGCCCAGCGGCTCCAGCCAGGCTATCATTTTGCGGAAGTGCTGCTCGGCCAGAATTTCGGTCGGCGCCATCAAGGCGCACTGCCAGCCCGCGTCGATGCAGCGCGCGGCGGCCAGCGCGGCGACAACGGTTTTGCCCGAGCCGACGTCGCCCTGCAGCAGCCGGTGCATCGGCAGGTTTTTGCGCAGATCGGCGGCTATCTCCAGCTCAACGCGTGCTTGCGCCGATGTCAGGCGAAACGGCAGACGTTCAAGCAATTGATCGTGCAGCGTGCAGTGCGTGCCGCGCATCGCGGGCTCGGCAAGGGGCGGCGCGCGCATCGCCGCGCGCACACGGCGCGCCTGCAATTGCGACAGTTGCTGGGCCAGCAGCTCCTCGGCCTTGAGCCGCTGCCAGGCGG
>JANOOO010000232.1:0-2049 GCA_031421375.1 Polaromonas sp. | reverse complement strand
GGCGCAGTTGCCGCGCGACGTGACGCTGCAGGTCGCGTCTGATTCAACCCACTCGATTCGCTCGTCGCTGCGCGAGATCGAGCTCACGTTGATCATCTCCATCGTGCTGGTGGTGCTGGTCGTCAGCGCGTTTTTGCGCAGCGCGCGCGCCACGCTGATTCCGGCGGTCGCCACCGTGGTGTCGTTGCTTGGCACCTTCGCAGTGATGTATTTGCTGGGCTTTTCGCTGAACAACCTGAGCCTGATGGCGCTGACAGTCGCCACCGGCTTCGTCGTCGATGACGCCATCGTCGTGCTGGAAAACACCAGCCGCCATTTAGAGGCCGGCATGGACCGCTTCAAGGCGGCGCTGCTCGGCGCGCGCGAAGTCGGCTTTACCGTGGTGGCGATCAGTTTGTCGCTGGTCGCGGTGTTTATTCCACTGCTGTTCATGGGCGGTCAGGTCGGTCGGCTGTTCCGTGAATTTGCCGTGACGCTGTCGGTGGCGGTGCTGATCTCACTGGTGATCTCGCTGACGACGACGCCGATGATGTGCGCCTGGCTGTTGAAACCCGCTGCAGCGAGGAAAAAAAACGCACGTTTCGCTTTCATCGGCCGGTTTTTTGAGCGCGGCTACGCTGGCCTGCTGCGCGTGTACGAGCACAGCCTGGACTGGGCGCTGCACAGCAAGGCGCTGGTGATGCTGATTCTGCTAGCGGTCATCGGGCTCAACGTGTTTTTGTACATCGAGGCACCGAAAGGCTTCTTTCCGCGTCAGGACACCGGGCAGATCAACGGCGGGCTGCGCGCTGACCGCTCGATCTCGTTTCAAGCGCTGCAAGTCAAACTGCGGCAGCTGGTGGACATCATCCGGAGCGACCCGGCAGTCGATACCGTGGTGGGTTTTACCGGCGGCGGGCGGGCCGGCGGCGGTTTTGTTTTTGTCAATCTCAAGCCGCTCGGCGAGCGCAGTGATTCGGGTCAGGCCGTGATCAACCGGCTGCGCCCGCAGATGGCGCAGGTCACTGGCGTGCAGCTGTTTTTGAACCCGGTGCAAGACTTGCGCGGCGGCGGCAGCAGGCAGACCAATTCGACCTACCAATACACCTTGAAAAGCGACAACGCCGCCGACCTCAGCGCCTGGGCTTTGATGTTGGCCGACCAGATGAAGCGCCAGCCAGCCTTGATCGACATCGACACCGACCAGCAGGAAAACGGCGTCGAGCTGATGGTCACGGTTGATAAAGACAGCGCGGCGCGGCTCGGCATAGCCCCTCGCGATGTCAACAACGCGCTCTACAACAGCTTCGGCCAGCGCCAGGTTGCAACGATTTATTCGGACATCAACCAGTACAAGGTGGTGATGGAAGCCGCGCCGAAATTCAGCCGCAGCCCGGAGGCGTTGAAGGACGTGTATGTGCCGGCGCGGGCTGCGGCGGGCGCAAGCACGGTGGTGCCAAACGACGCAGCGCTAAACACCAGCAATATGAGCAGCAAGGTCACCAGCAACGTGGGCCCGTCCGGTGCCAGCACGCCAGCCGCCAATCCGGGCTTGCGCGACCGCGCCACGGGCCAGGTGCTCAGCGCTGCGCCCACAACGATGGTGCCTTTGAGCGCGATTGCGAGTTTTAGCGAACGCCCACGCGCCGCGTCGGTCAGCCATGAAGACGGCGAACTTTCAACGACGATTTCCTACAACCTCGCGCCGGGCTTTTCACTGGGCGATGCGCAGGCAGCCGTCAAACAGGCCGAGGCCGACGTCGCCCTGCCGCGCAACGTGCGTGGCAGCTTTGCCGGCTCGGCGCGCGACGCGCAGCAGCAGCAGGGCCAGCAACCGCTGCTGATTCTGGCTGCGCTGGTGGTAATTTACCTGGTGCTCGGCATCCTGTATGAAAGCCTGATTCACCCGCTCACGGTGTTGTCCACCCTGCCGTCAGCGGGAGTCGGCGCGGTGCTGGCGCTGCTGATGTTCAAGATGGAGTTTTCGCTGATCGCGCTGATTGGCATTTTTCTGTTGATCGGCATCGTGAAGAAAAACGCGATTTTGATCATCGACTTTGCAATCGACGC
>JANOOO010000231.1:0-6327 GCA_031421375.1 Polaromonas sp. | reverse complement strand
CCGGGGCCGCCGCAGTATCCAAAAAATGGTCGTGTTCAGCAACTACGCGACGAGGGAAATGCGTATGCGCTGCGCTCAATTAGGCGTAGATGCGGTGTTCGACAAATCCACCGAGATTGAAGCGCTGATTCTTTACTGCACAACCCAAAGTCAGAAGATTGATCATGGGGCGATGGGCAAGCACTAATCCTTCAAAAGATGCCGTTCGACTTATGTCTTCAGTTCCACAGCCCAGCCCCGGCACGCCGAGGCCAACTGAAATCCCTCCCGGGATATTTCCGCCAGATCAGGCACCGCCGCCGGAGATCGATGAACCAGTTCACGATCCTGTGATGCCGGTTCGAGAGCCCGGCGTCAGTACGCCCACACAGGCGCAGCGGCGGTTTTTATACAGGCCAACGTATTCGGTGCCAAACGGTGCTTGCTCACGCGACGCAAAGCGCCTGCTATTCAAGCCTCTTGCGATTGTTAGTTTACATAATATACATCGTAGAAAGTCAAATCAATTCGGCGATGCGACAGAATTTCATCAGTTTTCACCATCGGCCAGTGCCTGACTGTTTCCGCATGGCAGCCGCTATAAGCTCTGCGATGTCTGCGCGGCCTGCGCGACGCGCGAAATCAACAGCTGAAAGCCCTTGCTGATTTTTGAGTTGCGGCACGGCGCCTTCGGCCAACAAGAGATTCACGGCAGCCGTGGTGCCGTACATGGCTGCCATCATCAGTGGCGTCGTGCCGTTTGGCGATTCAGCATCAACAAAGGCATGGTGTTCGAGAAACAGTGTCATCAACTTGACGTTTCCGCTGGTTGCAGCGTAATGCAGTGGCGTCCAGCCGGTTTTGTTGAGGTCAGCGCCCAGGCGAACCAGCTTTTCAGCTGCGCTGTTTTGGCCAGACAAGGCTGCGATCATCAGCGGGCTTTCGCCCTTGGGATTCAGCGCGTTCACGTCGAGTTTTGGAGTCTCAAGCAACACGGCCGAAACCTTGGCAGAAGCCTCACGAAGGGCCAGATACAGTCCATGCAGCCCGTCAGGGTTCAAGGTATTCACGTCGAATCCGCGTACCAGTAGCGCCTTTAATACGCGATCATCGTCGCGCTTGATGGAGTTGAAAAAGTCATCGTACGATCCGCCAAATGCAGAAGAAAACCCTGCAAAAACAAGCAGGTAAATCGTATTTCTAATGTACTTTCTCAAGTTCGATGGCACGGTAAAACCCCGGTAAAAAGCTGTTCAAAGTTGCGACTGGTGGCGTATGCAATTTCGTCGAGCGACTCGCCGCGCAGCTCGGCAATTTGCTTGGCAACAAACGCAACGTAGGATGGGTTATTGGTCTTTCCGCGGAAAGGCACTGGCGCAAGGTAAGGGCTGTCGGTTTCGATCAGCATACGGTCCAGCGGAACAAACCGTGCCACCTCACGCAAGTCAGCCGCGGTCTTGAAAGTCAAAATACCCGAGAACGAGATGTAAAAACCCAAGTCAAGCGCCGCGCGGGCTACCTCCAGTGTTTCGGTAAAGCAATGGAAGACACCGGTGGCGCGGGGCAATCCGGCGTGCTGCCCCGACGCGCCCTCGCCCTCCTCCTTCAAAATAGCCAGCGTGTCGGCTGATGCGCTGCGGGTGTGAATGACCAACGGTTTACCGCACAGTCTGGCGGCCCGGATATGCACCCGAAAGCGCTCTCGCTGCCAGGCCATGTCGGCCACTGAGCGTTCGCCGAGGCGAAAATAGTCAAGCCCGGTTTCACCGATGCCGACGACTTTTGGCAAGGCAGCGCGGGCCAAAAGAGCATCGACGTCAGGCTCCTGCACGTCTTCATTGTCCGGGTGGACGCCGACGGTGGACCAGAAGTTGTCGTGCGCCAGAGCCAGCGCATGAACGCGCTCGAACTCTTCGAGCGTGGTGCAAATGCAGAGCGCCCGCGTGACCAGAGCATCAGCCATGGCTTGCCTGATTTCAGGCAGCCGAGCCAGCAGTTCGGGGAAAGCCAGATGGCAATGGGAGTCGGTGTACATCGGTGGAAAGAGGTTGCGTAATCAGGCTTGCGAAAAACCAGTCGCGTCGAACCTAACCGAACCGATTAATCAGATCGTTTGCGTAGGCCGTTCAGAGCCAAGCTGGGTGCCGAGCAGTTTTTCGATCTTCAACATGAGTAGACGCGATTTTTCGTCCGGTGGGAAGCGTATGCCGACGCCCTGCGACCGGTTGCCGGCACCTTTTGCGGGCGTGATCCAGGCGACTTTGCCGGCGATGGGGTAGCGCTGCGTGTCTTCGGGCAGCGTCAGCAACACGTACATGTCGTCGCCGAGCTGGTAATCGCGCGCTGTCGGAACGAAGATGCCGCCAGTCGTGAATTGCGCAATGTAGGCCGCATACAGTGCTGCTTTTTCTTTGATGTTCAACTGAATCACGCTGGGCCGGGCAACGGCTAAGGGTTTCGACGTAACAGGGGTCATTGGTCTAGTTTATCCAGCCGCTGCAGCGCCGTCTGTGATTTGAATCACTGCCTTTGCTATTTTGTGTTCAAGGCGATACAAGCCCGGCTCACCAGGTGCTCAATCATCAAGCCAGCGTTGTAGGGGTGCTCGGCGGTGCGCGCGCTTTGCGTCAGTTCTTTGGACCAGACCGCCAGAGCCTTCAGGTTGCCCGAGCCTGGGGCCAGCGTGTCAGCCTGAAAACCAATGGCTTTTGTGCTGAAGAAGCGCGGGGCTGAACCCAGACGCAAGGCCAGTGTGTCGTGGCAAATTTTTTGCAAAATTGAAATGGCATCGACAGGTGCCCACCCCGCCAGCGCGGCAGCCTCCCCCCGGCGCATCGCAGCAGGCAAGGCATCCCAGGCGTTGGCTGACTCGGCAGCGGGTGCGGCGTCTAGCCAGTGCAAGGCATCGGCCGGACGACCGCCAGCGGCCACAAGCACGGTTTGAAGATCCGCCTCTGATATTGGTTTCGCCCCTTTCGGCACTGACCCCTCGATTGGCAAGTTGACGTTCTGGTTCAGCCAGCCCAGTGCCTCGCCAAATGCGGGCCACACCAGCGTGTGCGCAATGCAGCGGCTGCGAATAGTCGGCAGCAACTGGTGCGCCGCCTCGGTTGCCAAAATGAACTTGACTGCGCCCGGCGGTTCTTCGAGCGTTTTAAGCAGGGCGTTTGCGGTGATGTGGTTCATGCGCTCGGCCGGGAACACCACGACCACCTTGGTCGTGCCGCGTGACCGAGTGAACTGCGTGAAAGACACCATCTCGCGGGCTGCATCAACCTTGATTTCCTTGCTGGGCTTGCGTTTTTTGGCGTCCAGCTCTTCCTGGGTTTTCTGATCCAGCGGCCAGCCCAACTCCAACGCCAGCACCTCGGGCAACAACATGAACAGATCCGGATGCGTGTGGACATCGACGGCGTGGCAGCTACCGCACTCGCCGCAGGCCCCCAGCCCATTCGCCTGCTCGCAGAGCCAGGCACGGGCGCAAGCCAGCGCCAGATCGAATTGACCGAGGCCCGACGGCCCTTGCAACAGCCAGGCGTGGCCGCGCTGGGTCAGCAGGCTCTCGAGCTGCGCCTGCAGCCACGGGGCCAATGCCGGTGCGGGCAATGGCCCGGTGTTGGACTCTTCACTCATGTCAGCCAGCCTTTGGCAACGCAGGCCGCGCGAACGTTTTCCCAAACCAGGTCACGCGGCTGCGCGGCGTCGATGCGCGCAAAGCGCTCGGGGTGGCCCTGCAGCCGGTCTGCATAGCCCTGCACCACACGGCGAAAAAATTCGAGCGGTTCGGCCTCAAACCGATCCGGCACACGCGCAGCCTGCAGGCGCGAGGCGGCTTCTTCTGCGGCCAAGTCAAACCAGAGTGTCAGGTGCGGCTCGATGACGGTCTCAACTTCGGGCTGCATGGGATGGTTGCCGGCCGGATCGCCCAGCCATGCTTCGCTAAATTGCACCCACTTCTCAAGCGTCTCCAGCACGCGCAAATCAAAACCGCGCCCATAGCCCTGGTAGGCAAAGGTGGCGTCGGTGAAGCGGTCGCAGAGCAGCACGTCACCACGCCGCAGCGCTGGCGCGATCACGTTCACCAGATGGTCGCGCCGGGCGGCAAAAATCAACAGCGATTCAGTCATCGGGTCCATGGCGTCGTTCAGCAGCAGCACCCGCAGCTGCTCAGCCAGCGGCGTACCACCGGGCTCGCGGGTCACGACAACGCTGCGGCCCTGCGCACGAAAGTGCTCGGCCAGCGCGCCGATATGGGTCGATTTGCCGGCACCGTCTATGCCCTCGAAACTGATGAATAGGCCACTCAAATATCTACTCATTGTTTGTCCCGTAAATTTCGGGCCGCAGTGCCAAGCTGCCCCAAGCAAGGCCAGCCCACTCGGGGGGCCAGCGAACCGCCTGACGTGAGCGACCATGCGAGCCCTCCCTGCAAGCCAGGGCTGCGGAACCGGCTTTGCCGGGCCGCAGGCGCAGCGGCCCCCTCGGGGGGCAGTTGGTTATTGGGGTCAGAGCCCAAATTCGCCAAGCCCTTGGCTTGCCCCGAAGGGGTGCAATGCTTCGCATCGCAGCGAAATTGGTGTCTGACCCCAAAAACCAGCGTGGGGGCCATATCACTTGCCGCGGATGTATTTATTGACCGCCCGATTGTGCAGGTCCAGGCTGTCGCTGAATTCGCTGCTGCCGTCGCCACGCGAGACGAAATACAGCGCCTTCGTTTCAGCTGGCTGCACGGCTGCCATCAGCGCGGCGCGGCCGGGCATCGCAATCGGCGTGGGCGGCAGGCCGGCGCGGGTGTAGGTGTTGTAAGGTGTGTCGGCCAGCAGGTCGCGCTTGCGCAGGTTGCCGTCAAAGCGCTCACCCAGTCCGTAGATCACGGTCGGGTCGGTTTGCAGCAGCATGCCGGTGCGCAGGCGGTTGACGAACACGCCGCCGATTTGCGGGCGGTCGGCGGGTTTGCCGGTTTCCTTTTCGACGATGCTCGCCAAAATTAGTGCCTGGTCGGGCGTTTTCAAAGGCGTGGCGGGGTCGCGCAGAGCCCACGCAGCGTCAAGCCTGCGGTCCATCGCGTGGGCCGCCCGCCGGAGCACCGCCAAATCGCTGCTGCCTTTGGAATAGGTGTAGGTGTCAGGGAAAAACCGGCCTTCGGGGTGCAGCCCGGGCTTGCCAATCTTCTCCATGATGGCATCCGGTTCCAGCGCCGCCGAGTCGGGCGTCAGCTGATCGGCTTTTTGCAGCGCGGCCCGAACCTGGCGAAAGGTCCAGCCCTCGACCAGCGTGAAGCTGCGGACGGTTTCTTCGCCCCGCACCAGCATGTTGAGCAGCCTGCGCGGCGTTGTGCCGGCCGACACTTCGTAGCTGCCCGCCTTGATTTGTCTGGCCTGCCCGGAAAAACGAAACCAGACGCGCAGCAGCAGCGTGGGCGTGGCGACACCGCTGGCCACCACGGTTTCGGCCACTTTGTCGCCCGAGCTGCCGGGCTCAATCTCCAGTTCAATGACCTTGCTGCCGGGCGGCGTGCGCAGTGCAAGCGGCGCGTGCAGCCACCACAGCCCGCCGCCGAACGCGGCCAAAACAGCCACCAGCAGCAAGATCAACAAAGCCGTAAAAACGCGATTCACTGTCGATGTTCCTCTTTTATAAAAAACCATTCAAACCAACGCGCGCCCAACGCGAGCCAGACGGGAAAACTGCCATCGCCATGATAATTGAGCCCCTATGACACCCACCTTCCCCGAAGCCCTCGACCTTGATGCCACCGTGTACTTTGCCGGGTCGGCCTCCGGCATGGCCCCCTTGCCGCATTGGGGCGTGATTCGCGTAATGGGCGACGACGCCGTCACGTTTTTGCAAGGCCAGCTGACGCAAGACGTCGCTCAGCTCAACTTAAGCGAAGCACGGCTCGCGGCCTTTTGCAATGCCAAGGGTCGGATGCAGGCCAGCTTCATTGTTTTCAAGCGCAGCGAGCAAGAGATTTTGCTGATTTGCAGTCGCGACATTTTGCCGGCTACGCAGAAGCGCCTGTCGATGTTTGTGCTGCGTGCCAAGGCCCGTTTGAGCGACGCCAGCGACGACTTCATGCTTGCGGGGCTCGCTGGAGTCGCTATCGAAAAAGTAGCTACCTGCGCCCGTACAGCATGGTCAAAAGTCGATTTTGAATCATCAAACATCGTGTTTTTACCGGCTGCAGCGGGCCAGCCACGCGCGCTGTGGTGTGCGCCCGCAGGCAGCGCCTTGCCTGATGTGCCCGCATTGCCAGGCGGACTGTGGCAGTGGCTGGAGGTGCAGTCAGGCATCGCGATGATCACCCAGCCGATTTTTGAGGCGTTTGTGCCGCAGATGCTGAACTAC
>JANOOO010000230.1:0-13566 GCA_031421375.1 Polaromonas sp. | reverse complement strand
CCAGTCGGCTCTCCACCGCCCGACGGCTTCATGCAGCTCCAGAAAAAAGTGTGGTTCCAGATCTGCGCGGCATTGTTATAGACCCCGCCGCTCGACTTCTTGACGATTTCCTCCAGCGTCATCGACTCGAACTCGGTTCCCTTTTGCAGGTTGTTTAAATTGACCACATAAGCGTTGTGATGCTTGCCATGATGGTATTCAAACGCCTCTTGCGAGTAGTGAGGCGCAAGCGAGTCGATGGGGTATGGCAGCGCGGGGAGTTTGTGTTCCATAAATTTTCCTGGAGGGTGAGTTAAAAAAGCTGGGAAAGCAAAGCGTGTGAGTGCCGGGCAGTCGGCGCATTGTAAAAACTAAATCGGACGAGGAGCCGAGACGGTTAAATCGACCTCGCCATCCACAAGGGTAGCGCGCAGCGCCTGCCCGACGCGCAGGTTCTGCGCCCGCGTGACGGGTGTGCCGTTGGGCTCCGACAGCCACGCAAACCCGCGTTGTAGAACCAGTCGGGGATCCAGGGGGGCGAGCCTGAACTGCGCCCTTTCTGCTCGCTGCTGGTGGTGGCTCAAGGCCGCACCGACCTGTGCAGGCAGGGCGAGATTCAGCCGCGCCCCGATTTGCAACTCGCGCTCGATCCGGGAAGCGACGAGATGCCGCAAGGACTGTCCGGCCGCTGCAAGCCGCGCCTGCTGCCGCGTCACAAGGTGCGAAGGCTGGCCGACCCGGCTGGCGGCCCAGTCGAGCCGCTGCGCATGGACCTGCACCTGACGCGCCAAGGTAGTCGCCAGGCGGGCGCCCGCCTGATCGAGCACGGTTATCAGGCTCTGAAGCGGCTGCGCGCAGAGTTCGGCTGCGGCGGTTGGCGTCGGGGCGCGCAAATCTGCACAGAAGTCGGCGAGGGTGAAGTCAGTTTCATGCCCGACACCGCTGACCACCGGCACTAGCGAGGCGACGATGGTCCGGGCAAGCTGTTCATCGTTGAAAGCCCAAAGATCCTCGATGCTGCCGCCACCTCGAACCAGCAGCAACACATCGATTTCACCGCGCTGACCGGCACGGCGCACGGCCTCGCAAAGCTCGCTGGCGACCTGCGTGCCTTGAACTCCCGACGCAAAGATATGGACAGGAATGTGCGGCACCCGGCGCTGCAAGGTTTGAACCACGTCGTGAAGAGCGGCAGAGCCTAGCGATGTCACCACGCCGATGGCACGGGGGACACCTGGGATGGGGCGTTTGCGCGTGCCGTCGAACAAACCTTCGCGCTCCAGCTTCGCCTTCAGCGCGAGAAACTGCCGGAACAGTTCACCTTCCCCGGCTCGCTGCATTGACTCGACCACCAACTGGAGCTCGCCGCGTTGTTCATAAACGCCGAGGCGACCGCGTACCTCCACCCGCTGGCCGTCGCTTGGGTTGAAATCGACCAGCCCGGCAGCACGCCGAAACATCGCGCACCGGATTTGACCCTGTTCATCTTTCAGTGAAAAGTAGCAGTGGCCGCTCGCCGCCCGCGAAAAGCCGGTGAGCTCGCCGCCGACGGCGACCGGGTTGAAATGCCCTTCGACCGCATCGGACACCGCGCGCAGCAAGGGGCTGACTGCCCAGACGCGTGGCAAATCCGGCTCCAGAGAAGTCAGGCCAGTTGAGCTGTCCTGGCTAAACATTGACGCACTTATAACCGCACGCTGCTAAACGATCCACAATTATCAGCTTCCGCGAAGTTGTTACCAAACGTCCTACAAAACTTCGAAAATTGACGTAAGTCATTGATATTGCTCAAAGTTGAATTGCTACATTTTTAATCAAATTGTAAAATTTGAGCACTGGCGCGGTTTTCCGGGCACCGGGTTGGCACTTGACCACAAAGTTATCCACAACTTCTGTGGGCCAGTTCTTACAGCGTGGTTTTTTAAAAACACCGATTTTCCAAGGGCCGAAATCCCGGTTTGCCCCGCGCAGCGGTAAGCCATAATCCAGCCTGATTGTTTGCGGGAGAAGGCATTGTTTTCGATCATACAAGCGGCTGGATGGCCCATTGCGCCATTGATTGCCTGCTCCATTTTGGCGCTGGCACTGGTTTTCGAGCGGTTTTTGACGCTTAAAACAGCGCGGGTCGCGCCCCCCAGACTCACTGAAGAAGCCATTCTGGTCTCGCGGGAGGGGCTCCCCAGCGTTGATATTGTCAGGCAGCTTGAACAAAATTCTGTACTTGGTGAGGTACTGGCAAGCGGGTTTCGCGCGCTCAACGCCAATCCCCGCATCTCCGAGATTGACTTGCGCGCCACCCTGGAGAACTCGGGGCGCCAGGCTGCCCACCACCTGGAGCGTTACTTGTCGGCACTGGCAACCATCGCCTCGGCTGCGCCACTATTGGGCCTGCTGGGCACGGTAATCGGCATGATCGAAATTTTTGGCTCGCAGGCTGGCGGCGGGGCCGTGGGCAATGCTTCGGGTGGCAACCCGGCGCAGCTTGCGCAGGGCATCTCGATTGCGCTCTACAACACCGCCTTTGGCCTGATAGTGGCGATCCCCGCACTCATTTTCTGGCGCTACTTCCGGGGTCGGGTTGATGGCTACTTGCTGACAATGGAGCTCGCCTCCGAGCGCTTCGCCCGGCACCTCAACACGCTGCGCAAATGAACTTTCGCCCGCGCCCCCAGGATGAGCCAGAAATCAATTTGATCCCGTTCATCGATGTGCTGCTGGTCGTGCTGATTTTTTTGATGCTCTCGACCACCTACAGCAAGTTCACCGAAATGCAGGTCACGCTGCCTGCGGCCGACGTTGACAAGCAGCGCGACTATCCGCGAGAGATCATCGTGGCCGTCAGCAGCGATGGTCGATACATGGTCAACAAGGTCGCCGTTGAGGGTCGCGGCACCGACCAGCTGGGCTCTGCGCTGGCACTGGCCGCCACCGCAGGCAAGGAAAGCACCGTCATCATCAGTGCCGATGCCAGCGCCAGCCACCAGTCCGTGATCTCTGTGATGGAGGCCGCCCGCCGCCAGGGGTTGAACCAGATCACGTTTGCGACGCAAACCAGCCAGTCCGCTGGCCCGCGTTGACGCGTCGCCACTTGGCCTCTGGGCTGATTTTCGGCAGGCAATCCGTGGTCGCTCGGTTTTTTCAGCTCAGCTGGGCCTCGCGGGGATGGCGAGCCTGGCTGCTTTGGCCAGTCGCGCTGCTTTACCGGGTTCTGCTGGCGCTGCGCACCGGCGCGTATCGCAGCCGAATCTTCAGGTCACAGCGCTTTGAAGTCCCGGTGGTGGTGGTGGGCAATGTCGTGGCCGGCGGTGCGGGCAAAACACCGCTGGTAATTGCGCTTGTCCAGCACCTGGCTGCGCAGGGTTTGCAAGTGGGCGTGGTGTCGCGTGGCTATGGTCGGCGCTCGACCCAGGCGGTTGAAGTGCGCGACGGGACGACGGTGGACCAGACGGGCGACGAGCCAGCCCTCATTCAACGCGTTGCCGGTGTGCCTGTTTTTGTTGCGCGCCGTCGTGGCGACGCTATCGGCCTGCTGCTCGCCAGCTATCCGCAAACCAATGTGGTCATTGCTGATGACGGTTTGCAGCATCTCGCCATCGAGCGTGACATCGAGGTCGTGGTGTTTGACGACCGGGGCGTCGGCAACGGCTGGCTGCTGCCGGCCGGCCCACTGCGCGAGCCCTGGCCGCGCCGCCCCACGCCTGTCGCGCAGCTGCGTTTGCACACCGGGTTGTTGCCGGCATTTGCTGGCTTCACCTCGACGCGCAGGCTGTGCAACTACGCCATGGCTGCCGATGGACGGCGCATTCTGCTCGACGATTTAACCGGCTTGCCGGTGGTGGCGCTGGCTGCCATTGCTAACCCGGAAGTTTTTTTCTCGATGCTGCGCGCGCGTGGGTTGACGCTGGCATCAACCATTGCGCTACCCGATCATCACAACCTGGAAGACATCGACCTGCAAAGGCATGCAGGATCGACCATTCTTTGTACCGAAAAAGATGCGGTCAAACTTTTCACGCATGCCGCATCGGCGAAGCTCACTTTGTTAGCAGTGCCCTTGATTTTTGAACCTGAGCCCGCCTTTTTCGCGGCCTTCGACAGCCTGCTGGCCGAATTTCTTTCTCCATTACCATCGGATCATGGACATCAAACTTCTTGAGTTGCTGGTCTGCCCGGTCACGAAAGGGCCGCTCGAATACGACCGCGAAAAGCAGGAGCTTGTCTCGCACAGCGCCCGGCTCGCCTACCCGGTGCGAGACGGCTTGCCCGTGTTGCTGGAGGCCGAAGCACGCACGCTCTCGGACGAAGAGCTGGGCCTGTAGCCGAACAAGCGGGCTCACTGAACTCGCCCTGCCCTGCCCTCAGTGGCGCCAAATCAAGCCTTGTTCCGGTGCTGTACTTTTTATGACCTTCACTGTTTTAATTCCGGCCCGGCTGGCTTCGACCCGCCTGCCCAACAAGCCGCTGGCTGACCTGGGCGGTGTGCCCATGGTGGTGCGCGTGGCGCAGCGTGCGCTCAAGAGCAATGCGAGTCGAGTCGTCGTAGCGACTGACAGTGCCGAGATCGTGCGGCAATGCACGCTATTCAATATCGACGCCGTGCTGACTGCAGGCGACCATTTGAGCGGCACCGACAGACTGGCCGAAGCCTGCGAACTACTCAGGCTCGCCGACACCGAAGTCGTCGTTAATGTTCAGGGGGACGAGCCGCTGATCGACCCTGCGCTGATTGACGCGGTTGCGGCGCTGCTCAATGAGCGCGGCGACTGTGCGATGAGTACGGCGGCGCACGCCATAGCCACCTTTGAGGACTTTATCGATCCGAACGTCGTGAAGGTCGTTACCGATTCCCGCAGCACAGCGCTTTACTTCAGCCGTGCAGCTATCCCGGTAAGCCGCGCCGGCACGGCGGGCCGCGCGTGGTGGTTGGGGAAAAATACCGAGCCGCCACCATTGCGCCACATTGGCCTTTATGCCTATCGGGCAGCGTTTTTGCGGCAATTTCCAGAAATGGAACCCGCACCGATCGAACGGCTGGAGTCACTGGAGCAATTGCGGGCGCTTTGGCATGGCCACCGCATTGCGGTTCACGTCACGGCTCACGCGCCCGGACCTGGTGTGGATACTCCTGCCGACCTGGAGCGCGCGCGCCGCTTTTTCGACTGACGCTCGCTCGCTCGCATCTGATTTGCGTCGGGCGATGACAAGAGGCTGCGTGCTATCCTTGCCGCAAAAAAATAACGCTTTTTCAGGTGAAAAAGCTGCTTTATGCTGGCGTAAAAACCGCTGCAGAGCGTGTGCGATGTTGCACTCAAGAACGTCGCACCAACTGCCGATTTGAAATAATTTCAAGGACATTCATGAGACTGATTTTGTTGGGCGCACCAGGAGCCGGCAAGGGAACGCAAGCGACCTTCATCTGCAAAAAATACGTGATCCCGCAGATCTCGACGGGCGACATGCTGCGCGCCGCGGTGAAGGCCGGAACGCCCTTGGGCATCGAAGCGCAAAAAATCATGGCGTCGGGTGGCCTCGTCGGCGACGAGCTGATCATCAATCTGGTCAAGGAGCGCATCGCGCAGCCCGACTGCGCACAAGGCTTTCTTTTCGACGGCTTCCCGCGCACCATTCCCCAGGCCGAGGCCATGAAATTAGCGGGTGTCAGGATCGACTACGTGCTGGAGCTCGATGTGCCGTTTGACGCCATCATCGAGCGCATCAGCGGGCGCCGCTCGCACGCTGCGTCGGGGCGCACCTATCACCTCAAGCATCACCCGCCGAAAGTCGAAGGGCTTGACGACGCCACGGGCGAGGCGCTGATTCAGCGCGAGGACGACCGCGAAGAGGTGGTTCGCAAGCGGCTCGAAGTCTATAGCGCGCAGACGCGTCCGCTCGTCGCTTACTACGCCCGATGGGCCGAAGCCGAGCCCGCTTCTGCGCCGCGTTATCGCGCCATCAGCGGCATGGGCGGGGTCGATGAAATCACGGCGCAGGCTTTTGCCGCGCTGACGGCCTGATCCGAATCAGTCAAGCCAGCTGCTTCAGGCTGGGCTCGACCTGAGTCCGTAAACCTTGCCGTCGAGAAACAAATACTCGGCGCGCAAAATCGCCTCACCCTTTTCACCCGTGAAGGTAAACCCAAGCACCGACAGGTTTGTGCCCGTCTTGATTTCGGGCACCTTCCACGTCTGCAGCCGCGTTAACGGGGCCAGCTCGATTTCCCAGCGCTTGTCGGTGCGGGTCGGCAGCACCGCTTTCGCCAGCAGTGCCTTGCCATCAACGGGCGCACTTTGCGCTGGCAACGCGCGCTGCGCCAAATCAGCCGGCAGCTTGAGAGAAGCGGGCAAGTCAAGCTCCAGCCCGGCGTGCGGGTTTTGCCAAACAACTTTGGCGGCGCGGCCTTCCAGATATATCGGCCGGTCCTGGTCAAAGCTGCTCCAGCCGTGATGCGCCAGTGCCGGGTTCTGAAAGACGCTGGCCGCCGTGGCTGCCAATGACATTTGGATGATTTCACGTCGTTTCATGCTTCAGGCTCCTGTTTAGGGTGGGGGTCAAACGTAGGCTATCCATCGACCGCAGGCCACGATGCTCAGCCAGACTACCGTGGAGGCGAGCATTTGCGCGCGCGCTACGCGGTCAAGCCGGTCCAGCGAGTTTCGAGCGTGAAACCAGGCCGCATTACATGCTGCGATCAATAACAGCAGCATCTTCAGGGTAAAAGCCCGGTTCGCCAGCAACTCGGCCGGCTGCGACGCAAACATCAACAAGCCCGACGCCGCAGCCAGCGTGAAGCCCGACAGCGCCACGCCCAGGCTCAACCGCGCCAGCGCACGCGTCGGCAGCTCGGCTCCGAAACCAAAAACGCGCAGTTCAAGCAGCACCAGGTTGCCGAGCAGCAGCGCGATGCCAGTGATATGAACCACCTCCAGCGCCGGATAGGCCCAAACGTGCGATCTAAGCGCTGAAAACATCGGTGCCACCGGGCCGACTCAAGTCCTCTCGCATCAAGTCAAGCATGAGCGCGATGCGTGCTTTGACCGGCGTCAGTCCTTCTGCATCCGCCAGCCGGTCGCCGGGTTTGACCAGCACGCGGCCCTGCGCGCAGCGGCTGGCGCGAACGATGCGTACCCCTGCATCCTGCGCGGCGAGCAGCGCCCGCTCCAGGTCGGCGTGCAGCGAGCCGTTGCCGGTGCCCGCCACCACCAGCCCCCGCACACCCAGGGCAACCAATCCATTCACCACACGGCCGTTGGCCCCCGCGTAACTCATCACGATCTCGACCTGCGGCCAATGCGCCTCATCAGGCAAGCAGTCCGGGGTCACGGCAGTTGCTATCGTTTCAGGAGCTTCTAGCGCCCGTCCCTTCTCGGAAAAAGGCCAATTTCGTTCAAGTCTGAGCCTGCCTTCCTCGACATAGGCGATCACCCCGGCGTCGCCTGAGTCGAACGCGTCGAGCCGATAGGGGTGAATTTTCTGCACACTGCGCGCCGCGTGAACCCGTCCCGCACAAACCACCACCGCACCGCCCGCGCCAGGCCAACGCGCCGTGCAGGCGGCGTCACGCAGATTCTGCGGGCCGTCTGCCAGCAGCGCCGTTGCCGGCCGCATGGCGCAGGTCAGCACAACGGGCTTGACTGGCCGACAAACCTGCTCCAGAAAAAAAGCGGTTTCTTCGAGCGTGTCGGTCCCGTGGGTAATGACCACGCCCTGCACGTCGCCCTGCGCCAGAAAATGCGATACGCGCTGCGCCAGCGCGCGCCAGACGCCAAATCCCATGTCTTTGCTGTTGATCTGCGCGATCTGTTCGGTCAGCACACGCCCCCCATCGCTCAAACACGGCACCGAATCCGCCAGGCTATCGACACCCACCTGCGCGGCGGTGTAGCCAATGTTGTCGAGGGCATTGAGCGAACGACCGGCAATCGTGCCGCCGGTGCCGAGAATCACAAGCAGGTCGGCCTGAATCATTGGTTTCTTCATGATTTGCATAATTTCAAAAACTGGATGAAAATACAGCCACTGGTAATCCGCACAGGCCAGCGACGGCCTTCGAGCCCAGCACACATTCATTTATAACTGACCCGCCCCGGGAGCCCACCATGCGCACTGTCAATGACGCCGTCCCTTCAGCCGACGGCCCCAAACTCACGGCGCGCCAGCAGCAAATTCTGGAGCTGATTCAAAACGCCATCTCCCGTACCGGCGCGCCGCCCACCCGCGCCGAAATTGCCACTGAGCTCGGCTTTCGCTCAGCCAACGCGGCTGAAGAGCACCTGCAGGCACTCGCGCGCAAAGGCGTGATTGAGCTGGTCAGCGGCACGTCGCGCGGCATTCGGCTGCGCGGCGACACCTTGCGCGCACTCAACGTGGCCCGCATGAAGCAGTTCTCTCTGCCGCTCCAGAGCCTGGCCCAAATGGCGCTGCCCCTGATCGGTCGGGTGGCGGCCGGGAGCCCCATCCTGGCGCAAGAGCACATTGAGCAAACCTATTATTTCGAGCCTAGCTTGTTCGCGCGCCAGCCCGACTACCTGCTGAAGGTGCGCGGCATGAGCATGCAGGGCGTCGGCATCATGGACGGCGATCTGCTGGCCGTCAAACAGGCAAAAGAAGCTCAAAACGGCCAAATCATAGTGGCCCGGCTGGGCGAAGAAGTCACAGTCAAACGCTATCGCCGTACCCGAGATCTGATTGAACTACTGCCCGAGAACCCTGATTTTCAGACCATCGTCATTCAACCCGGCGAGCCTTTTGAAATCGAAGGGCTGGCAGTCGGACTGATCCGAAACAAGATGCTGATGTAAGCCATTTTTTGCCGACAGGTGGCGGGCGTTTGGCCGGTGGCGGCCAACACCCTGTCGGCGACTTTCGGCTCTGCGGGCGTCACGCCCGTGCGGGCAGCAAAAATCCTGCCGGTGTTTAACCCAACCGGAGTTCATCATGGGATTAGTCAGTTTTTCACAGCCGTCATTTTTTGCGTCATTCGCCGCGTCGTTCACTGCGTCAACTGCCGCACCGCTGCGCATACCGGCGCGAGGGCTGCTTCGGTGGCTTCGTCTGGTTGCACACCCGGCACGCACCGAAGTCCCTCGCAAGCCGACTTCCAGCGTCGGTCGCACGACCGGTCTGAGCGTGCGCCGCGTCAGTCGTCGGCCCTCCAGTTTCATCGTTAAAAGCCCGCTATATGGCGACAGCCCCGCAGGCGTGCCGTCCGTCAACCGCCTCAAAATAGTGCGCGAGGCCGACAGCGCAGTGCGGCGCGGCGCGGCGGGTCGAATGTTCATCTCCGGCCGAATGGCTGACGTTTGCGCTGAACTGGACCGCTTGGTGCAAAGCGAAACCCCCGTGGCCATCAAGTCGCAAGCCCCGAACCCCAACACTGGCCCAGGTGTGAGGTGAGATGGAGTTGCACCGGGCCGTTCAGCGACTTCCGAGGTTCGGAGAAAACGGGTCGGAAGGCGCTCAACGCGGAACTGAGAGGAAAACCGGAGGACGTGGCAGACGCCAAAAAACAGTTGCTTCCTGATTGTTCTCCGTCTCCACACCACTGCACGCCACGCCACTTTTCGCGTGCTACGCGCACGCGCGTTGAATGCCGCAGCTCCCCGGAGATTGAGCAGCACAAACGGCAATGTCGTGCTGTTGATCACCACCAATTGACCGATAAAGCCAACACCAGCGGGCGCAAGAAGCTACTAAATCAATAGCTGCTCGCCAGTTCGCCCACGTGCGATCCTGGGTGTGTGGCTACCGCTTGGTCCCGCACAAGACACGGCTAGCCGCAAATTTTCAGTCGCTTGCAATCGGCTGTGTAATGGCGCCGCCCCACGCCTGCGCTGTTGCCGCAATAAAGGTGATGCAGGCACAATAACGGCATGAATATTGTCATCCTCGACGACTACCAGGATGCGGTGCGCAAGCTGGCCTGTGCTGCCAGACTGGACTCCTATCCGGCCAAGGTCTATACCAACACCGTCAAAGGCATTGGGCAGCTGTCAGTGCGGCTCAAAGACGCCGACATCATCGTGCTGATCCGCGAGCGTACCCATCTCACCCGCCAGATCATTGAAAAACTCCCCAAGCTCAAACTCATCGCGCAAACCGGTCGCGTTGGTAGCCACGTTGATGTCGCGGCCTGCACCGAACGCGGCATCGCCGTGGCCGAAGGGGTGGGTTCACCTATCGCACCGGCTGAGCTGACCTGGGCACTGGTTATGGCGGCCATGCGCCGGATTCCGCAGTACGTGGCCCATCTCAAGCACGGCGCGTGGCAGCAAGCGGGCCTGAAGGCTGGTTCGATGCCGCCAAACTTTGGCTTGGGTTCGGTGTTGAAGGGCAAAACACTGGGCATCTGGAGCTACGGCAAGATCGGCCAGATCATTGCCGGTTATGGCCGCGCTTTCGGCATGCGCGTGGTGATCTGGGGGCGCGATGCCACGCGTGAGCAAGCCCAGGCCGATGGGTTTGAAGTGGCTACCAGCAAAGCCGAATTTTTTTCACAAAGCGACGTTATCAGCCTGCATTTGCGACTGAACGACGAAACGCGCGGTATCGTCTCGCTCGAAGACCTGTCACGGATGAAGCCCACGTCCCTGATCGTCAATACCTCGCGTGCCGAGCTGATCGAGCCCGACGCGCTGCTGGCCGCGCTGAACCGGGGGCGCCCCGGTTTCGCTGCCGTCGATGTGTTCGAGTCCGAACCGATTTTGCAGGGCCACGCCCTGCTCCGCCTCGAAAACTGCATCTGCACGCCACACATAGGCTATGTGGAGCAAGACAGCTACGAGATGTATTTCGGCTCCGCTTTCGACAACGTGGTGAACTTCATCGAAGGCAAGCCCAGCAACATCGTCAACCCGGCCGCGCTGCAGGTGCGACGTTGAGCGCTGTGAATCGCCCGAACCTGAGTCCCGCGTTCACGACGGTTGGCGTGGTCGGCGCAGGCGCGATGGGCAACGGCATTGCGCAACTTGCGGCACAGGCTGGCAGCCGCGTCTTGCTGCACGACATTCGCCCCGGTGCCGCCGATGCGGCCATTGCCTTGATCGCGGGCCAATGGGACAAGCTGATGGCCAAAGAGCGCATGAGCGCGGCGGACGCTTCAGCCTGCCAGGCTCGATTGAGCGCAGTGGACGGCCTCGCCGAACTTCGCGACTGCGATCTCGTCATTGAAGCGATTGTTGAACGCCTGGACGCCAAGCAAGCCCTTTTTGCCGAGCTGGAATCCATGCTCAAGCCTGATGCGGTTCTTGCAACCAACACATCGTCGCTGTCGGTGACGGCGATCGCCGCCAAGCTCACCCGCCCCGAACGCGTGGCGGGTTTTCATTTTTTCAACCCGCCCCCCTTGATGAAGGTTGTGGAAGTGGTAGCCGGGCTGAAAACCGACCCGGCCGTCTGCGCGCGCCTGGCCGATTTCACCCGCGAGATGGGCCACGCGGCCGTCATGGCGCAAGACACACCGGGCTTCATCGTCAATCACGCCGGGCGCGGTTACGGCACCGAAGCGCTGCGCATCGTGGGCGAAGGCATTGCCGATTTTGCGACGGTGGACCGTGTGCTGCGCGACCAGGCGGGCTTCAAGCTCGGGCCGTTCGAGCTGATGGACCTGACCGGGCTCGACGTGTCGCAGCCAGTGATGGAGGCGATTTACCACCAGTATTTCGAGGAAAGCCGCTACCGCCCCAGCGTGATTGCCGCGCAGCGCCTGGCTGGAGGCATATTGGGCCGCAAAACCGGCAAGGGCTTTTACGACTACCCAGGCGGCAAGCAGCAAATCGCAGCCGAGCCGCCTGCCCCGGCCTTCGGCACCATTCCCCCGGTGTGGGTGTCGCCGCGCGCAACGCGGCGTGCCGAGTTATTGCTGCTCCTCAAAAATCTCGGCGCGACCATCGAGACCGGCGCGTCGGCGTCACCGCAGGCGCTGGTGCTGGTCGCCCCGCTCGGGTTCGACATCACCACCGTCGCCGTGGTTGAGCGGCTGGACCCGGCCCGCACCGTGGGTATCGACATGCTGATTGACGACGCCGCCACCCGACGCCGCGTGCTCGCTACCAACCCGGCGACCCGACTCGACATGCGCGATGCCGCACATGCCCTGTTCGCCAGCGACGGCAAACCCGTCAGCGTCATCCGCGACAGCGGCGGCTTCATCACGCAGCGCGTGGTCGCCAGCATCGTCAACATCGCCAGCGACATCTGCCAGCAGGGCATCTGTTCGGCGCGTGATCTTGAAAAAGCGGTGACGCTGGGCCTGGGTTACCCGATGGGGCCACTCGCCATGGGCGACCGCTACGGGCCAACCAACGTGCTCGAAGTGCTGTTCAACATGCAAACCGTCTATGGCGACCCGCGCTACCGGCCCTCCCCCTGGCTGCGGCGTCGGGGCGCCATCGGTCTGAGCCTGACACACGAGGAGATTCAATGAACGACGCCCGCCTGCCCGTGAATGTGGTGATGACCCTGGCCATGCACCGGAGAGCGCGTTGATGGCCGGCTCATTGACCACCACCACCGAAGGCCGGTCACTGGTTTTGACACTGAGCAACCCAGGCGCCAAAAATGCGCTGGCCCCAGAGATCGTCGCTGCCGGCATTGAAGCCCTGAGCGCGGCCGAGAAAAGCCCCGAGATCCGCAGCGTCGTCATCCAGGGTGAAGCCGACATGTTCTGCGCAGGCGGCAACCTTCACGGCCTGCAGGCCCGGCGGCGCGAACCGCGCGAGGTGCAGGCGCAAAGCATTGAGGCCCTGCACAACTGGATCGACGCGATTCGCACTTACCCCAAGCCCGTTATCGCATGCGTCGAGGGCGCGGCAGCGGGAGCCGGCTTTTCGCTGGCGCTGGCCTGCGACTTCATCGTTGCCGCGAAGGATGCCTTTTTTGTGATGTCTTACAGCAGCGTCGCACTGTCGCCAGACGGCGGCGGCAGCTGGGCTCTGGCGCGGGCCGTGCCGCGCGCACTGGCCAGCGAATGGCTGATGACTGGCGCCCGTATTCCCGCCGAGCGGCTGGCCCATTTCGGGCTCGTCAACCGCGTTTGCGAGCCAGGCCAGGCGCTCGCCGAAAGCCTGGCACTGGCAGCACAGCTCGATATGCGTGCGCCCAATGCGCTGGCCAGCATCAAGGAGCTGATCAACGACGCGTCCAGCAACAGCCTGAGTACGCATCTAGGCAGCGAACGCGACCATTTCGTTGCCAACTTGCACCACGCCAACGGCGGTGAGGGCATTGACGCATTTTTGCAAAAACGCCAGCCCCACTATCGATAATCAGCGCCTCGCCAACCCGTCCGCCCGATTCGCCAAAACTTCAAAAATTCGCAGCATGACTGATTTCGATCACTTCTCCGGCACGCGTGCCATCACCGGCCAGCAGTTATTCGACGTGACCGCGCTGACCGCTTACCTTGACCAGCATCTGCCGGGTTTCGAGGGTCCGCTCAGTGCCGAGATTTTCAAAGGTGGCCAGTCAAACCCGACCTACAAACTCACGACGCCGAAAAAATCCTACGTGATGCGCAGCAAGCCCGGCCCGGTCGCCAAACTGCTGCCCTCCGCCCATGCGGTCGAGCGTGAATTTCGCGTCATGCAGGCC
>JANOOO010000229.1:0-6701 GCA_031421375.1 Polaromonas sp. | reverse complement strand
GCGACCCGGCGCAACTGACGCTTGACGAGGTCAGCGCATATCTGCTGCACATGGTCAAAGAGCGCCATCTCTGATTGAGCATCGTCAACCAGGCGGCAGCGGCTTCCTTTAGGAGCGCGTGCCGCAGAAGCAGCCGCACCTGTTCGCGCGCGAGGACGGGCATGCGCCCTGTGACGGCACCACGCCGACAAATTCGGAATCGGGCGTTTTCGGGGTCAGAGCGCAAATTCCCCGAGCCTGCGGCTCGCCCTTCGGGTGCTGCGCTTCGCTGCGCAGCGAAATTGCGATCTGACCCCGAAAACCATTCGTCCGAATCCGACTCGGTTCCCATGCCCGAAGCTGGCCCCTTTGACCCCAAAAACCAGCGCAGTTCAAACCGACCGATCGTCCCCACCCCGCCCAAACACCAGCTTCATCACCACAATCGCCAGCGCCAGCGCCAGCAGCACCGTAATCACATTCGCAATCACGATCGGCCAGGAGCCAAGCAGCCAGCCATAGACCAGCCACAGCGCAACGCCCACCGTGAACGCGCTGTACATGACCAGCGAGATGCCGCTAACGTCGCGCGTCTTGAATGTGTGCAGCACCTGCGGCAAAAAGCTCAGCGTCGTCAGCACCGCCGCCGCGCTGCCGACCCAATCGGCCAATGAGACGCTCACCGCTGGCCTTCGCGCACAGCCCAATCAACCAGCGCGTCAAGCGCGGGCCGGGCGGCGTTGGCGTTGGGGTGGTTGATGATGCCGACGACGATCAAGCGCCGGCCATTCGCCGCATGCACATAGCCTGCCAGCGCGCTGGCATCTACGAGCGAGCCCGATTTGAGATGCGCCCAACCCTGCGACACGCGCGAGCGGTTGTTGCGCAAGGTGCCATCGACGCCGGTGATCGGCAGCGAAGCCATCAGCTCGGGCATGGCCCCTGAGATGAAGGCGGTTTGCAGCATCCGGGCCAGGCCCTGCGGGCTCAGGCGCTCAGTGCGCGACAGGCCGGAGCCGTTGTCAAACACAGGCACTTCGCCATCCCGGCCCGGCCCGCCGAAGCGCTGCTGCCACCAGGCGCGCAGTACCTCGCGCGAGGCTTCGCGGCTCGCGGATGCGGGCGCGGTGCTGGCGTTGCGCGCACCAGCCGGCGGCAGGCTCAGGCTTAAAAAGAGCTGCTGCGCCATCACGTTGTTGCTGAATTTGTTGATGTCGCGAATCACTTCGGCCAGCGTCGGTGAGGCCAGCTCGAAAGACGCTCGCACGCCGGGCGGCGCGCTGCCTTCGCGCACCCGGCCGGCTAGCTGGCCGCCCAGGCTGTGCCACAGGCCGTGTACGGCGCGCTCGGCGTAGCGGGCCGGGTCGGCATAGGCGATGGACCAGAGCTTTTCGCCGCAGCCGACGGGGAAGCTGCCGGCAAAGGCGAGCTTCAAGGGATCAGAAAAATCGGCCTTCAATGCGCCGCGCCAGTCGCCGCATGCGCCTAATGTGCTTGCGCTGTCGCCTGTACTGTTACCGGCCCTGTCGCCGCTCGCAAGCGGCACGCTGGCCTGCATCTGCACCCCCGCCAGCGGCGGCTCAAAGCTGACGCTGGCCGTGCCGCTGCCGGGGTTAGGCACAAAGGTCATCGCCACCGTTTTGTAATTGATGAGCAGCGCCTCGGGCGTGGCGTTGTAGGGCCGCAGTGGCTCGCCGTCGAAGTCGGCCGGGCTTTGCGTGATCGCAGCGAACGCGCTTTTGTCGAGCACGATGTCGCCGTGGATCCTGTTGATGCCCAGCGCCTGCACGCGGCGCAGCAGCAGCCACAGCCGCTCGACTACCAGCTTTGGGTCGCCCTTGCCTTGAATCACCAGGTTGCCGTGCAGCGTGCCGCCTTCAATCGTGCCGTCAATGAACACCGGCGTGGCCCAGGTGTAGGCCGGGCCGAGCAGCTCCAGCCCGGCGTAAGTCGTTACCAGCTTCATGACCGATGCTGGATTGAGCTGCGCAGTCGCGCGGTGGCCAAGCAGCGGCGCGGCGCGACCGCCGGGCGCGGGCGCAGCGTCGATCACGATGGCGGCGAGCGCGCTGGCTGGTACTTTGGCGCGTGCCAGCGCGGCTTCGACTTCGGGTGGCAGGCTGGCGGGGGCGGTTTGCGCTGCGGCGTTGAGGCTAATCAGGCTAATCAGGCCGAGCAGCAAAGCCGATGCGCTGATCAATGGGGCGAACATGCGAAGCCGAAGCCAAGAGCGAATTTGAAGGCGAGGGCAGCAGCTGCGGGCACAAAAAATCATGCGGGCGATTATCGCGGCGCGCTTGCCGGGGTCATCGCGGGATAATCGAAATCCGGCCTCATTAACCCGGCCCCATTGCGGTCACTTGGCGGTCACTCAGCGGCAGTGAGTTGCTATTAAATTAAGAGCTGTCTGCGGCCGTCCTGCTTGATTAGAAACCCGATTTAATGCCGATCTACACCCATTTTCTGGCCTTCGACACCAGCACCGACCAGCTCTCAGTCGCGCTGACCGACGGCAAGCAGGTGTGGGGGCGCAGCGGCGCGGGCGGCGCGCAGGCTTCGCTGACGCTGATCCCCACCATCTTGAGCCTGCTGGCCGAAGCCGGATTGACGCTCGATGCGCTGCACGCCATCGTTTTCGGGCGCGGCCCGGGCTCGTTCACCGGCCTGCGCACCGCCTGCGCGGTGGCGCAGGGGCTCGCCTTCGGGGCCAGGCAGGGCGCGGGCCTGCCCGTGTTGCCGGTCGATACGCTGCTGGCCGTGGCGGAAGAGGCGCGCTTTCAACACGTCGCCCAAGGCGGTCAGCCGCTGCTGCGCGTCACCGCCTTGCTTGACGCCCGCATGAACGAGCTTTACGTCGAAACGTTTGACTTTGATGCCGCAGTTGGGCCTACGCCTGTCTGGCACAGCGCCGGGCCGTGCGTCTTGACGGCCCCTGAAGCCTTCACCGCGCCGCCCGGCACCGGGCTGCTGGCAGGCAATGCGTTTGGCGTTTATGCCAGCCGCCTGCCGCTGACTGATCTGCCCTGCCGCAGCGCACTGCCCACTGCCACCGCGCTGCTGCGGCTGGCCCCGGCGCTGGCAGCGGCCGGCGGCTGCGTCGATGCTGCGCTGGCGCTGCCGCACTATGTTCGCGATAAAGTCGCTTCGACCACCGATGAACGCGCGCAGGCCCGGGCTGCGTCGGCGGCTCGCTCCCCTGCCTGACTGATGAGTTGAACCGATGGCCGCATTATTCAAAACCGATGCCAACCCGGGCCGCACCGATGACGCCAACCTGCGCCCGGCCCAGCTCGAAGCCATGACACGCGCCTGGCTGCCGGCCGTCGCCCGTATCGAGCAAAGCGCCTATGCGCTGCCGTGGTCGCAAGGCAATTTCAGCGACTCGCTGCACGCCGGCTACGAAGCCCAGGTGCTGACTGGAGGCAGCGCACCGCCGCGCGAGCTGCTCGGTTATTTTGTGGCCATGAAAGGCGTGGACGAGGTGCATTTACTCAACATCACGGTCGCGCCGGCTTACCAGCGGCGCGGCTGGGCCCCGCTGCTGCTCGACGCGCTGGCACTGTGGGCGCGCGGCCAGGGCACGCAGTGGCTGTGGCTGGAGGTGCGCGCCAGCAACCTGCGCGCGCAGGCCGTGTATGAGCGCTACGGTTTTCGTCAGGTCGGCGTGCGCCGGGGCTACTACCCGACGCGCGTTGCCGACCCATCGCAGCCGAATCAGGTCGATGCCAGCGGCCCGCGTGAAGACGCGCGTGTGATGAGTTTTCCGCTGTGACGCTTGGGGCCATGCCTTTGCTGCTAGACCCACGCCATCGCGCCATGCTGCGCGAGATGGGCGTACACGTCTGGCAACCCGAGGGACACGCTGACCCGGCTGCAGCGCGCCAGGGCAGCCCTGCCGCAAGCTTGCCAGTCGCTACAAAATCCGGAGCTGCTAACGCCCGTCCAGAAAGGGCTATTGGCCTGAAAGGTGCTGATTTTGCAGCTGATTCGGCGGCTGATTTGGG
Source organism: Polaromonas sp. (assembly GCA_031421375.1). GTDB lineage: Bacteria > Pseudomonadota > Gammaproteobacteria > Burkholderiales > Burkholderiaceae_C > Polaromonas. The sequence goes on along the minus strand of JANOOO010000229.1, from coordinate 2,718 downwards.
CTCGCTCGATCCTGTCGTTGCAGCCCCGCTGGCACGTCGGCCCGTGGTCCCGGCTCCGCTTGCGGCTCCGCTTGCGGCTCCGCTTGCGCTTCCGGCTCGCCTGTCAGCCCCGGCCACGGCCCCCGCAGCGCGCGTCGGTGCCGTCGGTCCCGGCTCGCCGGTCTGGCAGCAGGGCGAGCGCCACACTTTGTATGGCGCAGAAGCCGCTGGCGTGAAAACCAGTCCGGCGCACTGGCTGGTGCTGGTCGAAACGCCCGCCGCCAGTTTGCAGGCGGGCGGCTTTGACCCCCTGGCAGGCGAGGCTGGTGCCTTGCTCGGCAACATGCTGCGCGCGGCACGCCTGCCCGCAGCAGCACAGGTGCTGTTGGTGCCACTGGCCCGCTTGCTGCCCAGCAGCCCGGCGCAGGCCGGTTTGGCCGACGCGCTGGCCCCCTTGCTGGCCGACATCCGGCCCGACATGGTGCTGTTGATGGGCCGGCTGGCCGCACAGGCCGCGTTGAAAACCGACGAGCCACTCGGCCAGTTGCGCGGCCGCATACACCGCCTGCACGGCATCGCCACCGTGCTCACCTACGACCCCGCCCACCTGCTGCGCAACGCCGACAACAAAGCCAAAGCCTGGGACGACTTATGTTTGGCGATGGGGTTTGTTGAAGGCTTGGGGTTGGTGATGCGCGGGTGATTGGGGTTTGGGGTTTGAGGGCAGATGAATGGTTTTTGGGGTCAGATCGCAATTTCACTGCGCAGCGAAGCGGAGCACCCGAAGGGCGGGCCGCAGGCTCGGGGAATTTGCGCTCTGACCCCGAAAATGCCCGCTCACGGTTTCTTGTCGCTCTCAATGTCCGTGTTGCACGCCAGGGCGCATGCGCGTGGTGGAGTCACTGGCCGGACACCAGCGCTTGCCCGAACCGTGCGCCACCGTCCTGCCCCGAGGGCGGGGGCCGCCATGACGCAGATGTGGGGGTTTGGTATCAGCGCTCGCAGGGCGCGCAACAACGTGCCAGGGTGGGGTGCGGGACAGGCGCAATGCAGTGGCGCACGAAGCGGTCGCGACACACGCAATTCATGGCACGAAATGCGACTGGAACCGCCCGCCTGCGTACCCATTGCAAAGCTGGCTTGGCGCCAGTCAAATTAGCCCACCATAATCTGAGCCATTGAACGGGGCGAAGATTCAAACCCCCTCTCACCGCCGCATCCCAAGGCGGTTCAGTCCAACGAGGTTTATCTGCCGCAAGAGGCGCTTATGGTTTCATCGAGCTTGGGCGCGCGGCAGATCAACGCTGATCGTTTTAGAGCGCAATGGAGTCAGTTCGCATGGATCTCAGTATGTTGGTGCTTATCGTCCTAGTCGCAGTCCCCAAGAGCGGTGTCGTTCCGAGTTTCTTCCGACCACTTTTTATTCAATGATGGAGGCTTGCAGCCATGCCGTTAAGGGCCGATCCAAGCTGTTGTTTCGTCAGAAAATCATAAATAAGTGCGCATCATGGCCAGCTAACGCAAGGTTCCCCAATTCGAATTTGCAGGGCCAAGGGCCGGTGCCCTCAGACCACAGTAGCGTGTTGCCCTCAATAGGGCGCAGAGGTTAAGGCGCCGGAGTATGCATCGACGAAGTAGGTTGATCTTGGGAGGCCAGACCAGTCAGACAGATTGAATTCGTTCTTGGAATCCACAAGCTTCTTGATTTCTACAGTTAACATCGTCAGGGGTTGTCCTGATGCACACACGGTGGGCGGAATCAAGGGTCGAACGAAATACACTGCACTTTCGGTTATTGTTGAAGAGTTCGTCACTCGTCGCGCTGTATAGGGCCGAGAGTCGCCATTTCCTTGTACCAGCAAGGCAGTTTCGACGCCCACGCCTATACCGCGGGCACCAACCAAATTGACAGCTCCAGCTGTGAGTATTCCTCCAGCACACCCTGTCGCCCCATCGCGGGCAACCAGTCGTGCGACAAACGAAATCAGTCGTCCCATGCGATCCCGGCTGTCCAGGTGCGAATCCAAAACGGTATTGGCCAAGGCTGGTGAAGTCAGAAACCCGCCTGCCAGGCTCAACGGATTAGGATCCAGCGTCATGTACCTGTTGAAAGGGTTGCCTAGCGCCTCTGCTGAAGTGACAGTTCCACGAAGAGCAGCAAAGTCGAACTGACCCAAAACGGCAAGTCCGGCGCTAGTACCTCCAATCGGAACATTCTTTGCCATCAGGCTCTTAAGGCTTGTCTCCAGGGATGTTCCTTTCCAATATTTGATGTAATCGCTTTGATCCCCACCTGCAATGAATACCGCGTTGGCCTTGCTGACAACGCTGTTGACAAACTTATCGTTTGCAGCCGCGATACTGGGAATGACAAGCGTTTCCACGGAGGTCAGTCCGAGTGAAGCACCTCCCACCCATTGATCCGCGATAGCTTCCGATGTTGCCAAAGCCGCGTTGCTGTAATAAATGTAGGGGTTGTAGGCACCGGTGCCCGTGGCGCGAATCACGACAAAACGGCCCCCAGTCCCTGGACTGCCACCAGTCCCTGGACGGATGCCTGCTCTGGTGATCATCCAGCGAAACGCTTCATCAACATCCGGTCCACCTCCCATGAGTACGATAGACGGTGCAGATGGCTGTGCCAGTGCGGGTACGGGTGACTGATCGCTTCCTGTGATGGAATAGCTGTAGGGCGGTTTGCCACCGGCGGTGGCCATGCCCAACGTGGCCGCAAGCAAG
>JANOOO010000228.1:0-5944 GCA_031421375.1 Polaromonas sp. | reverse complement strand
TACCGCTACCCGCGAACCGACGGTCGTGCGGGCCGGGCCAGCCCGAGCAATTTGGAACAGTCGAAGAAATAGCGCCTTCCCTGCGATGGACTGCGGGCAGACTTACCTTTGACAGACAGCGCAGCTTGCCAGAAAGAACACGGACGAGCCGTTCTGCTCTATCTTGTAATTTTCCGAGACAGGTCAACCGATGCTGGCTATCCTGGCTTTTGCCGTGATCATTGGCGCTTTGATGGTGTTTAGGCTGGCCTGTGCGCCCGATGCGGTGAAACCAGGCGGCGCTGACATGAGAACCGGGCTGGTGATCACGCTGGCAGCCAGCGCATTGCTGGTGATTTTTTCGCTGACCTACTGGCGCTGGATGGGTTATTTGACCAACACAGGCTGAGACCTTCTTATGTTGCAGCCCATTTGCGCCAAATCAAGCCGACTGTCAGCCTGCGCAGGCAGACTACGATGCGATCTGGTGGTGATGAGGCAGCGTGATGACCCGAAGCCCCTTTATTTCCCCCGACCCCAACCTCAACAGAAAGAAAAACCATGAAAGTCTTATTCGCAACCGATGGCAGCGCCACGGCCAAAAAAGCACTCGCTTTTTTGGTAACGCATGAAGGCGTGATGGGCGAAGGCGGCGAGCTGTTTGTGCTCAACGTACAGACGCCGGTAACGCCGCGCGTTACGCGCATGCTGGGTGCGGCCGAGGTCAAGGCTTACCACCTGAGCGAGGCCGGCAAGGTGCTTGACCCGATCAAGAAATTTCTGGATCGACACCCGGTGAAATACCGCTGCGACTGGGTGGTCGGCTCGTCGGCTGACGAGATTGTCAAAGCCTGCAAACGCCGCGGCATTCACATGATCGTGATGGGCACGCACGGCTACGGCCTGGTTGGTCGGGCCTTGATGGGCAGCGTCGCGCAGCGCGTGATTGCGGACTGCGACGTTCCGGTTCTTCTGGTGAAGTAAGCCCTGGGCCAGTCAATCTCGACTCCGCACCGCTGAGTTTTTTTCAACCTCAAGGAGCACTCCATGTACAGACGAATTCTGGTTTCAATCGATGGCAGCGACGTTTCCAACAAGGCGCTGGTCGCCGCAACCAGACTGGCGGGCGAGGTGGCCGGGCGCGCAGTACTGCGTCTGGTTCATGTTCTCGACGAACAGTCGTTCTACACCGGCTACGACCCTTACGGCGCGCAGTCCGGCGAGGTCATCAAGATCATGCGCGAGAGCGGCGAAAGGGTGCTCGCCGAGGCGCTGGCGATTGCGCAATCAGCCGGCATCGAGGCCGACACGCTGCTGGTAGATCGCCTGGGCGAGCGGCTCGGTGAGTCAATCGCTGACCAGGCGCTCAAATGGAAGGCTGATTTGATCGTCGTTGGCACACATGGCCGAAGGCGTGTCGCGCGGATGTTTCTGGGCAGCGGCGCAGAAGCCATTATTCGGCTGGCACCGGTGCCGGTTCTGGTGGTGCGCAGCCCGGAAGGGGAAGCGCCGGAATCGAAGTGACGCTTTGCCATTCGCTATTCGCCATTCGCTATTCACTATTCGCATTCAGAGGACACCCCAATGACACCAGATCTTCAGCACCGCATTTTGTTTGCCAGCGACGGTTCGCGTAGCTCTGACGGTGCAATGACGACCGCGCTTGAGTTCCCGTGGCCTTCATCGGCCAAGGCACGCGCTGTGGTTGCCAGCTCCAGCGCGAATTGGCTGCCGACCGTTTCAGAACATGTCCGTGCGGCAATTGAGGCCAGCTTCGAGGCGACTGCAAGCGCAGCGCGCAGCACCCTGACGCAGCGCTGGCCTGACGCCGCTGCCGTGGTGATCAACGCGCCTACGGGCAAGGCGATTCTTGCCGAGGCTGCACGCTTCGATGCCAGCGTGATCGTGCTGGGCTGGCGCGGACACGGCGTGTTTCGCCGCCTGCTCGTCGGCAGCGTGTCGCGCCACATTGCCGAAAATGCCCCCTGCCCTGTGCTGGTGGTGCGCGACCCCGTGAAACCCGTGCGCTGCTTTGTGGTGGGGCTCGATAGCAGCACCAACGCCGGCCGCGCGCTCGACTTTCTGGCTTCACTGACCCCCACGCCAGACAGCCGCGTGGTGCTGGTTGATGTGGTTGAACCGGCCAGGGCTCCCGGCTCAATCAACCGACTTCCCAAATCGCTTCGCATGCATATTCGCGCTGAAATCGATGCGATGAACGAAGAACAACAGCGCGATGCGCAAGCGCGGGTTGCAGGCGGCGCTGCCCGGCTGGCGAGTGCAGGCTGGCAGGTGCAGACCGAGGTGATGGTTGGCGCACCGCTGGCGAGCCTGATGAAGGCGTACGCACAGCATCGCGGCGACGTACTGGTGCTCGGCGCGCGTGCGATCAGCGGCGCTGAGCGTTGGCTGCTCGGCAGCGTAGCCAACGGCGCGTTGAACAGAGCGCCGGCTGTGCTGCTGGTTTCCTGAAGCGGTCGTGCCGCAAAAATCAATTCTTGCGTGCCAGGCGCACCCACATTGAAGCGATTTTTTATTGAAGAATCTCACTGAAACCGCCTGGCACGGGCTGTCAGTTCAGGCGGCTGCTGACTTGCTGGAGACGCTCCCCGCCACGGGTTTGGCGCAGGGCGAGATTGCCGCGCGAACCCAGCGCTTCGGAGCCAACCGGATGACGGTGCGCAAGCGCCGCAGTGAGTGGATGCGTTTTGCGCTGCAGTTCCACCAACCGCTTTTGTACATTCTTCTGGCATCGGCGCTGATCACAGGGGCGTTGGGCCAATGGGTTGATGCGGCGGTCATCTTCAGCGTCGTCCTCATCAATGCCGTGATTGGCTATTTGCAGGAGGCGAAGGCAGAAAAAGCGATCGAAGCGCTGGCCAGGATGCTCGTCACCGAGGCCACGGTGCGGCGTGGCGGCTTGAAGCTGCGAATTGCGTCGGCAGAGCTGGTGCCGGGCGACGTGGTGCTGCTGCAATCGGGCGACCGCGTGCCAGCCGACCTGCGCTTGCAGCAACAGCGCAACTTGCACATCGAAGAAGCCGGGCTGACCGGTGAATCGCTCCCGGTTGAAAAGCAAACCGAAGCGCTGCCCGCAGGCACCCAGCTCGCCGAACGCAGCAACCTGGCCTTCACCGGCACGCTGGTCACAACAGGGCAAGGTGAAGGCGTGGTCTTTGCAACCGGCGATCAAACCGAGATGGGTCGCATCGCCGGCTTGATTAACCTCGCAGAAGATTTGCAGACGCCACTGACGCGCAAGATCGCGCAGTTCAGTCGGCTGCTGATGGGGGTGATTCTTGGCTTGGCAGCCTTGATCTTTGTCGTCGGCATTTTGCGCGGCCAACCCTGGCCGGAGATGTTCATGACGGCAATCGCGCTGGCAGTCGGCGCGATTCCTGAAGGCTTGCCCGCCGTGGTGACGATTACTCTCGCCATCGGCGTGGGGCGCATGGCACGCAGGCGCGCCATCGTCCGCAAGCTGCCGGCGGTTGAGACGCTGGGCAGCACCACCGTTATTTGCTCGGACAAAACCGGCACCCTCACGCAAAACCAGATGACGGTGCAAGAGATTCACGCTGGTGGCCAGCTCTACCACGTCACTGGCAGCGGCTACGAGGCAGTGGGCGAGATTCAATTTGAACAAATGCCAGTAGTCATCGGCGACAACGTGGCACTGATTGAAACCTTGGGTGCGGGCTTGCTTTGCAACGATTCGCGGCTCGTGCGCGATGGCGAGGGCCAAACCGTCGTGCAGGGCGACCCGACCGAGGCGGCGCTGATCGTGGCCGCACGCAAAGCCGGGTTGACTGAGTCAGAGATGGGCGCGCGCCTGCCGCGAATTGAGACCATTCCATTTGAATCGGAATACCGCTATATGGCGACGCTGCATGGTTTAAGCGACGCGCCGAAGTTGATTTACATCAAAGGCTCTGCGGAAGCCATTCTCGAGCGCTGCGCGCACGCGCTCGGCACGGCTGGTGAGGCGCTGCCTCTGGACAAAGCGCTGATGCTGCGTCATGCCGAGGCGATGGCCGCGCGCGGCCTGCGCGTACTTGCCTTCGCCCGCCGCGACATGCCGCTGGCGCAGAGCAGCCTGGAGCATGAACATGTTGCCGGCCAGCTCAGCTTCCTCGGTCTGCAGGGCAAGCTCGACCCACCACGTCCCGAGGTGATCGCAGCGGTCGCCAAGTGCCGCGCGGCCGGCATCCACGTGAAGATGATCACCGGCGATCACGTGCTGACCGCCAAGGCCATCGCCGCGCAGATCGGTCTGGACAGCAGCGCGAATCTGGTCGCGCTCACAGGCCGCGAACTGGCAGCAATGGGCGATGCAGAGCTGCTTGACGCCGCCGAGCGTGCCAGCGTGTTCGCTCGTGTGGCACCCGAGCAAAAGCTGCAATTGGTCAAGGCGCTGCAAGCACGCGGCCATGTCGTCGCCATGACCGGAGACGGCGTCAATGACGCGCCAGCACTCAAACAAGCCGACATCGGCATCGCCATGGGCATCACCGGCACCGACGTGACCAAGGAAGCCGCCGACATGATCCTTACCGACGACAACTTCGCGTCAATCGAAGCAGCCGTAGAAGAAGGGCGCGGCGTCTTCGACAACCTGACCAAATTTATCGGCTGGATTTTGCCGACCAACGCCGGCGTCGCGCTGATCCTGCTTATCGCGATCACTGCGGGCTTCACACTGCCTATGCTGCCTACGCAGTTGCTCTGGCTCAATCTGGTTACCTCGCTGTTTCTCGGGCTGACGCTGGTGTTCGAGCCGAACGAGGCCGACATCATGCAGCGCCCGCCGCGCGACCCCCAAGCGCCGCTGCTTACCTTTGAATTGGTGATGCGCACGGGGCTAGTCACGCTGATCTGCGTGGTCGGCGCATTTGCCCTTTTTGCCTGGGCCCGCGGCACGGTGGTGGCCAGCCTCGACGAAGCCCGCACAGCGGTCGTCAACCTGATCGTGATGGTGCAGACCTTCTACCTGCTGAACTGCCGCAGCCGAACCCGCTCAATGTTTTCCATCGGAGGCCATTGAGGCGGTCTATCCGGGCGCCGAGGTGCAACTTTGCATCGTGCATCTGGTGCGCAACAGCTTGAACTTCGTGAGCTGGAAGCAGCGTAAGGAAGTGGCTGCCGACTTGCGCACGATCTACACCGCGGTCACCGCCGATGACGCCGCGATTGCGCTCGACGCGGTGGCACTAAAGTGGGATGCCACGTATCCGCAAATAGCGAAATCGTGGCGCCATCACTGGGCGCGGGTGATGCCATTCTTTGCCTATGCGCCGGAGATTCGGCGGGTGATCTATACGACCAACGCGATTGAGAGCGTGAACTATTCCCTACGCAAACTGAGCAAGGCGCGGGCGTCGTTTCCCAACGATGAGGCGGCGATCAAACTGATGTATCTGGGCCTGCGCAATATCAGTCAACGCTGGACGATGCCGGTCCAGAATTGGAAACAGGCGATGAGCCAGTTTATGATCCGTTTTGAGCAGCAGTTCAACCACGCCTAGGAAAATGGATAAACACAAAATCTGGGACAGCCTCGACAACGTCGATCCTCATAAGCAAATAAGCAAAGATCCGGCACCGTTCTGCATGCATAGGCCTGTTTTGCAGGGCGACGAACTGAGCATTCCACGCGCACAGCGCAGGGCACCAGTGCCCTCGCTTGCGGCGATTGCGCGCAAACACCGCGATCGCGACGATGCGATCGTTACCGCCTATGGCACCGGCGCGTACAGCTACCGCGAGTTCGCCAAACACTTCCAATTGCATCTTGCGACCTTGGGCCAGATTATCCGAGCACGGATGCTACAATGCGAGAACTGACCCCGTGTTCTCTACGCGCGTGATATCGCGCTGGGGATCACGAGTCGCACGCCACAACAAGCCTCACCGAAACGCGTCCTCGCGGTCAATCGTGGCCATTGGAGCATCGAAAGCGTCCATT
>JANOOO010000227.1:0-3204 GCA_031421375.1 Polaromonas sp. | reverse complement strand
GGTCGTGAAACTCACGAGCAAGAATTTCGCCGTTGCGCAGGCCAGCGCCTGCGTCAAATTTCCATTGAAGGCGCGCGCCGGGTCGAAGTAATCGAGCGCGCGCGTGATCAACAGGTAGGTGTTGGCGTCGAAATATTCGCTAAATTTGTCGCCCTGGTAGCGCAGGTAGCTCTCGATCTGAAACTCGACTTCCTGCGTTGAGTATTTGAAAGGCGAAGCGACGATTGTGGGAACTTCCTCTTCCCCAGCCGGGGCCGCGGAACCGGCTTCGCCGGGCAGCAGGCGCAGCGCCCCCTCGGGGGGCAGCGTAGTACGCGAAGCGACAAGCGTGGGGGCCAGTTTCCTGCCGAACTTCTCATTCATCACGTCGTCGCTCAGGTACGTGATGTGGCCGATCATGCGGGCGATGCGCAGGCCGCGCTGCGGCAGCACGCCGAAGCGGCCGTAATGGCCGCCGTGAAAGTCGGGGTCGGTGGCGATGGCGCGGCGCGCGACTTCGTTGAAGGCGATGTTCTCGGCCGTCAGGTTGGGCGCGCTGGCGACGACCACAGCGTGACGCACGCGCGCCGGGTAGCGCAGCGTCCAGCTCAACGCCTGCATGCCGCCGAGGCTGCCGCCCATGACCGCTGCCAGCACCTCAATGCCGAGCGCGTCGAGCAGTCGCGCTTGCGCATCAACCCAGTCTTCGACCGTCACGACCGGGAAATGCGCGCCGTAGAGCTGTGCGGTGTCGGGGTCGATCTGCATCGGCCCGGTCGAGCCGAAGCAGGAGCCCAGATTGTTCACGCCAACGACGAAAAACCGGTCGGTATCAACCGGCTTGCCGGGGCCGATCATGGTGTCCCACCAGCCTTCGGACCGGGCAATCGGCTCGCCTGCAGAGTCGAGATAAACGCCGGCCACATGATGCGATGCGTTCAGCGCGTGGCAGATCAGCACGGCGTTCGATCTGTCGGCGTTGAGCGTGCCGTAGGTTTCGTAGCTGAGGTCGTAGCCGCGAATCTGCGCGCCGCTTTGCAGCGGCAACGGGTCGGCAAAATGCATCGTCAGCGAAGTAGCGACCAGAGTCAAAGCATCATCCAGAAAAAACAAAAACCCGGCGTCGCCAAGGCGAGTCCGGGTCACTGGATTTCGTCTTTAGCTGAACTTTTTAAGCGCCCGCAAGCTGGGCAAATCGGCGCTGCGGTCAGTATAACGAGGCGCACCGCCTGGCCCCACACCCGCAACGCGTCCACGCCGGGCCCGATGAACACCGTGCTGGCCACAAGAATGATCGGCGGCAGCGGCAGCACCCGCGTAACGCGCTTAGCCCAGCCAGACCACTGGCGCGTTGGCGAGGAGAGCGGCGGGGAGCCGGGTTTTGTCGCCTACCTTGGCCAGCCAATCAGCGTTTGCCTGTGGTTTGCAAAAGCCCATGGCCATTACCAATGCCAGCAAACAGGCATCGTCGCTCGTTTCAGCGAAAGCACCAAAACACACATCTACAGCACACAGGTTTCCTTTCCGGGACTTCAGACACTAGCCGAGTTCGGCGAAAAATGGGGCTTCGCACGGTTTAGGCGCATTTCTTGCTTGTCTTTGGTGCAGACTTAAAACAGTTCTGATTTACGCACCAATATCACTCATTTACGGGGGAATCGACTCATGGAAGCACTCAAACAAGGCTCCGACGCCTTGTTCATCTTGTTGGGCGGCATCATGGTGCTGGCCATGCACGCTGGATTTGCGTTTTTAGAGCTTGGCACAGTGCGCAAGAAAAACCAGGTCAACGCGCTGGTCAAAATTTTGACCGACTTCTCGGTATCGACCGTGGTTTACTTTGTGGTGGGATACGGGGTGGCCTATGGCACCAGTTTCTTTGTCGGCGCGGAGACGCTGGCCGCCAAAAACGGCTATGAACTTGTGAAGTTCTTCTTCTTGCTGACATTCGCCGCTGCCATTCCGGCGATTATTTCAGGCGGAATCGCTGAACGTGCACGTTTTTACCCCCAACTAGTCGCAACAGCCGTCATCGTCGGCTTTATCTATCCGTTTTTTGAAGGCATTGTGTGGAATCAGCAGTTCGGGGTTCAAGCCTGGATCAAGGCCCTGACCGGAGAGGAGTTTCATGATTTTGCCGGCTCCATCGTCGTCCATGCGGTCGGCGGATGGCTGGCCTTGCCCGCCGTCATTCTTTTGGGTGCGCGTAGCAATCGCTACAAAAAAGACGGCGGCGTGTCGGCGCATCCCCCGTCGAACATTCCTTTTCTGGCGCTGGGAGCGTGGATTTTGACGGTCGGCTGGTTCGGCTTCAATGTGATGAGCGCGCAAACCATCGACAAAATTTCGGGTCTGGTTGCCGTTAACTCGCTGATGGCGATGGTTGGCGGCACGCTGGCGGCGCTGCTCGTCGGCAAGAACGACCCAGGCTTCGTTCACAACGGGCCACTTGCGGGGTTGGTGGCGGTGTGCGCAGGCTCGGACCTGATGCATCCGCTGGGCGCGTTGGTGGTGGGTGCCGTGGCGGGCGCGCTGTTTGTGGCGATGTTCACGCTGACGCAAAACAAATGGAAGATTGACGACGTGTTGGGTGTCTGGCCTTTGCATGGCCTGTGCGGGCTGTGGGGTGGCGTCGCAGCGGGCATTTTTGGCAGCAAGGCGCTAGGCGGCCTCGGCGGAGTCAGTCTGTCGGCGCAGCTAATCGGCAGCGCGATGGGGGTGGCCTGGGCTTTGCTGGCAGGTTTTGCGCTGTACGGCGTACTCAAGGTCACGATGGGTCTGCGACTAAGCCAGGAAGAGGAGCACGAAGGGGCCGACCTGTCAATTCACCGCATTGGTGCCACGCCTGAGCGGGAAGTGAACTGGTAACTGCGCCACCAAGCTTGCTGTTGCTATTATTTCAGGAGCTGCTTGCGCCTGCTGGTATTGGACTTGGATGAAGATTTTCTGAAAATTGATCTTTTTTTGCCGCCTGACACGCGTGCTGGCGATTGACGAGGAGAAATGTTTGCCAAACCGATGAGCTTGCGAACGGGTGATAGTCACAACACCCGGGTCGTCAGGGTGTCTGCATCACTCGTGCAGATCGGTGATGCGCGGCGCGGCTGCCAGCCACAGCCCGCGCTTTTACGGACAGTACGGTGTTATGCAGCCGTTTCTCGGCGGTCATGCACTGGGATGAAACTCTTTGTAACAGTCGAACATTACGGCTAAAAACTTGACTGC
>JANOOO010000226.1:0-1899 GCA_031421375.1 Polaromonas sp. | reverse complement strand
CTCAAGCAAACCTTCAGCGTCAGCCCGCGCGCCTGGAAGATGCCGGGCTCGCGCATGTTCATTGACCCCAAGATGCAGGTGCCGGTCGAAGACCTGATCAAAGGCATGGTTGTGCAGTCGGGCAATGACGCGACGATGGCGCTGGCCGAGGGCGTGGGCGGTAGCGCCGAGCAGTTCGTTGCGCGCATGAACGAGCAGGCCAAGGCGCTGGGCATGAAGGCCACCACTTACAAGAACCCCGAGGGCCTGACCGAGCCCGGCCACACCACCACCGCGCGCGATCTGAGCATTTTGTCGGTCCGCCTGATGGCCGATTTCCCCGAATACATGGGCACATCGGCACTCAAAAAATACCGCTATCCCGGCACGCCCGCAGCCAACGACACCAACCGCAACACGCTGCTGTTCCGCGACCCGACCGTCGATGGCCTGAAAACCGGCCACACCGAAGCGGCCGGTTACTGCATGATTGCCACCGCCAAGCGCGACTTCCCGAATCTCGGCCCGGCCGGTGCGCCCGGCAGCCGCCGTCTGCTCGCCATCGTGCTCGGCGCATCCAGCGAGAACGCCCGCGCCAACGAATCGCAAAAGCTGCTGAACTGGGGCTACACCGCGTATGAGGCGGTCAAGCTGTTCGACGCCGGCCAGGCGGTGGTGTCACCGTCGGTCTGGAAAGGCAAGTCGCCGACTGTCAAGCTCGGCCGACCTGAAGCCATCGTGGTGGCCCTGGCCGCAGGCAGCGCGCCCAGGGTGAAAACGCTGGTTACACGGCCCGACCCGCTGGTCGCGCCTTTCGTCAAGGGGCAGAGCTTGGGCACGCTGAAAGTCATGCTCGGAGACAACCCCGTGCCAGTGGCCGAAGTGCCATTGATGGCACTCGATGCGGTAGAAGAAGCCGGAATTCTGGGTCGCGCCTGGGATTCAATTCGTCTGTGGATTCAGTGAATCCAGTCCGACTTGACTATGATTGGTTCGAGAGTGACCGCCCACATCAAACCAGTGTTACCCAGTTTGAAGCGTGAGAAGGATGAGCTTCGCTTGAAGACCGCGACTGCGGCGCGTCAGGCGAATGTGAGGGGGAGTGTGAGGCGCGCCGAGTCCCCGGACCCCCTCGCTGTCTGCATTGCCCCTCAGTTCCAATGGTCCTTTGTTAGAGGTTTTTACCCATCCGGCTTATACTAGAAGGCTTTTCTGCTTTTCACGCGGAGAAGATTTACATGTTTTTCGAACGTTTAGGGACGTTTTTCCAATGCCAACCATCAATCAGTTAGTCCGTCAGGGGCGCGCGGTCGAAAAGATCAAGTCCAAGAGCCCTGCGATGGAAAATTCCCCGCAGCGCCGCGGTGTCTGCACGCGCGTGTACACCACGACGCCCAAAAAGCCGAACTCGGCCCTGCGTAAAGTCGCCAAAGTGCGTCTGACCAACGGATTCGAGATCATTTCCTACATCGGCGGCGAAGGCCACAACCTGCAGGAACACAGCGTGGTGCTGGTTCGCGGCGGTCGTGTCAAGGACTTGCCCGGTGTGCGCTACCACATCGTGCGTGGTTCGCTCGACTTGCAGGGCGTCAAAGACCGCAAGCAGTCGCGCTCCAAGTACGGTGCGAAAAAGCCCAAGGCCAAGTAAACAGAGCTGCAAGCTCCGTCGGCTCGAACTTCATTGTTTGCGCCAGAAGAGGTCGTCACGACGCCTTCAAAAAATGGTGCTTGACTCACCCTGGCAGGTGGTTCGAGCGAAGTGACCCAAGTGCAAATTGTTGCGCCGGTCGAGTAAGTGAGGGTTTTGATAACCCTCGCGGTGCTGCAAAAAGCAATGTGTTTTTAGCGGTGCCAACTGAAGCAAAGAGGTGAAAAAATGCCACGTCGTCGCGAAGTCCCTAAACGTGAAATTCTCCCTGA
>JANOOO010000225.1:0-1588 GCA_031421375.1 Polaromonas sp. | reverse complement strand
CGCGTGGTCGTGGTCCACCAGCCGATGCATGTGCTGCGCAAGGCGGATGAGCATGACCGGCTGCGCAACTGGCGCCCGGCCCTGCGCGCCTGGAGTGAGGCGGGGGCCGACGTGGTGATCGGCGGCCATATTCATCTGCCGTATGTGTGCGAGCTGACGGCGCTGGCGGGTGGGTTGGCGCGGCAAATGTGGTGCCTGCAAGCAGGTACAGCCGTGTCGTCGCGGACCCGGGCCGAGGTGCCGAATTCGGTTAACTTGCTTCATTACCCGCCGCGCCCGAACGCCATCGAGTGTCAGGTTGAGCGCTGGGACTACAACGCGGTGGCCGGCGTCTTTCGGTGTGTCATGGTCACGGATTTGTTGCTGCAGCGTCCTTAGCCGCAAGCCGCCCGCGTTAAATGCCTTGATAAGAAAAAGCCCGCATGGCGGGGCGATGCGGGCTTGTCGGAGGCGGCGCGGCCCCTACCCATAGCCGCTGCGACTAATGCAAAACGCGCGCTAGAAGCGGTAGCGCAGGCCAAACGAAGCCGTACCGACACGCTCACGGTCAGTGCCAATGAACTTCATGTAGTGTTCGTCATACTGCACCACAGCCGACACGCTCGGCGTGAAAACGTACTCGGCACCGAGGCCGTAAGAGACGCCGAAGCCATGGTCCTTGCCGGCCGCAATGCCCGAGCCTGGCCGTGACGAGACTTCAGTGCGGCGATACGTGGTGCCGACTTTGCCAAGCAAATTGAAGTTCTGGTTGAGTGGCAGTTTTCCGATCAAGCTGACGTTAAAGCCATAGGCTTGCGTCGTGCCACCACCGCGAGTCACGTCGCCGAAGTCGTTGATGCCGATCTCCAGCCCCAAATAGTTGTTGAAATACGCGCCGGCGTTCAATCCGTAGGACTTGTCGCTCCTGTCGCTGCCGAAGTTGCCGCCTCCGTTGCCCAGCGAATAGTCGGTACGGCCCACGTTAAAGCCGACGTAGCTTGACCCGGGGATGTACATCGAAGAGACGCGGTCCCAGCCGCCGGGGGTGTTTTGCGCGAATGTGGCGGTCGATGCGGCCAGTGCAAGAAGCGATGTGGCGCAAGATGCCAAAACGCGCCGGGATGAGAATTTCACAATGTGTCCTTGTCGGTTAAAAGTTAAATTTGATCCAGGCTGCAGTGCGAGCTGCTGTGGTGCCGGACGATCAGATCGATGAATTGACTGTAGTCAAAGCGCCCGTTTGACTTTGTAGGCGCGATCTGAAAGTGCCTGTAGGACTCTCCAAAATGTCGCTTTGCCGCAGCACTTCGACCGGCCTGGTTCACAATTAAATGCGTCTGGATCGACCTGCAGTCTGTCGTCTGCAGGCGGGTGGCAAAACGAAAGGTAAAACCCGATGGTGGAAAAGCTCGAATGTGTCGTGGTGGGTGCCGGCGTCGTCGGACTGGCGGTGGCGCGTGCGCTGGCACTGCAAGGGCGCGAAGTGCTGGTGCTGGAAGCCGCCAAGGGCATAGGCACCGGCACCAGTTCACGCAACAGCGAAGTCATTCACGCCGGCATCTATTACCCGCGCGGCTCGCTCAAAGCGCGTCTGTGTGTTGAGGGCCGG
>JANOOO010000224.1:0-1735 GCA_031421375.1 Polaromonas sp. | reverse complement strand
GCATCGACCACCGCCGCCCAACGCTCTTTTTGCAGCGGTTTGCCCGGAGCCGCCAGGCTGGCCCGGTCCATCACGCTGGCGGCACCGAGGCGCTTCAAATACGCCTCTTCGCCGGGCTTGCCAGTCGCTGCGACCACCGTGTAGCCGAGCTTGCCGAGCAAGGCGACGGCCACGCTGCCGACGCCGCCGGTAGCACCTGTCACCAGCACTTCACCATCACCCGGCTTCACACCCTGGCGCTCCAGCGCCAGCACGCACAGCATCGCGGTGTAGCCAGCGGTGCCGATGGCCATCGCCTGCCGGGTTGTGAATGCGGCTGGCAACTTGACCAGCCAGTCGCCCTGCAAACGAGCCCGCTCCGACATCAGGCCCCAACGCGTCTCGCCCAGACCCCAGCCGTTGTGAATGAATCGGTCGCCGGGCTTCCAGCTCGGGTGCGTCGATTCGATGACCGTCCCCGCACCATCGATTCCCGCCACCATCGGCCAGTTGCGCACGACCGGCGCGGTGTGGGTCAGTGCCAGTGCGTCTTTGTAATTCAGGGTCGAATAATCGACCGAAACAAGCACATCGCCTGCGGGCAATTGCGCGTCGGTCGTATCGGTGAGCGCGGCAGCAAAGCCCGCGTCAGTTTTTGTCAGTTGCAGGGATTTGAACAAGACTTTGTCTCCATTGATTAATAAAAGACGGGTTGCCGGGGGTCGGGTTCCGCAAAGCGGTCACTGCCATTTTTATCATGGGACCTGATCACAGCGAAGCGGGCTCGTTTCGCACCAGAACCTGCCGATAGCTCTGCAGCCGGGTCTGGTAGATGCAATACCCAGGCGTCTTCCCTGCGTATCGAGGCGTTTCCGTCGGGATTGTGCGACCTTTCGATAGCCTTGCGCCATGATTCAGTGGGTTCTTGATTCAATTCTTGAGCTTGTCAAAAAAGCACTGAATCATTTGCCAGGCAGCATGGAGCCTGACGCCACGCAGCCGTTCAACAGCCCGTTTTCAGGGCATTGACTGGAATGCTCCATGCACCGTAACGACGACATCACCGCGTTGGACCAGGCCGCCATCACGCGGCAACGGCTGCTGCCCTGCCACACAGCGGACACATCGTTTTCCGACAGTCCCAAACCCGTGCTGGGTTTGCGCGAAGCCATCGCCATCATTGTCGGGGTGGTGATCGGGGCCGGCATCTTCAAAGCCCCTTCGATGGTGGCGATGTTCGCTGACTCGCCTGAGGTGATGTTCGGTGCCTGGCTGCTCGGTGGCGTGATCTCGCTGATCGGTGCGCGCTGCTATGCCGAGCTGGCCACGGCCTACCCGCACGCGGGTGGCGACTATCATTTTTTGCAACGCGCCTATGGTCGCCCGGTGTCTCTGCTGTTCGGCTGGGCGCGGCTGTGCGTCATCACGACGGGCAGTGGCTTCAGCGCGATGGTTGAGTTCACCGCGCCAGTTTTCTGGCTGTTTTTTCTGCTTAGCGGTGTCTCGCTGTTTGTGCTGCGTTGGCGCGAGCCCGAGCGTGAGCGACCCTATCGCGTGCCCTTCTACCCCGTGCTGCCGATTATTTTTTGCGGCGTCTGCGCCTTCATGCTGTGGTCTAGGGACCCTCTGCATAACTCTGGCGGAGCTGTGGTACGCGGATCGGGATGGGCCGCAAGGCGTCTTTTTGCGGCCAATAGCATCGCTATTGGCAAGAAAAACAACGCGGCGGACCGCCCGAGCCCGCGCTACCACAGAC
>JANOOO010000223.1:0-6935 GCA_031421375.1 Polaromonas sp. | reverse complement strand
ATGATTCTGGTCAGCGGTTTCAACGTCTATCCGAACGAAATTGAAGAGGTGGTGTCGCGGCTTGAAGGCGTGCTCGAATGTGCGTCGGTCGGCGTGCCCGACGAGGCGACTGGCGAGGCGGTCAAGCTGGTGATCGTGCGCAAGACGCCCGATTTGACCGAAGCCCGCATCCGCGAATACTGCCGCGCCAATTTCACCGGCTACAAGCAGCCCAAGCTGATTGAGTTCCGCACCGAGCTGCCGAAAACCCCGGTTGGCAAGGTGCTGCGTCGCGAGCTGCGCGACAAAAAATAAGTCAGCGCGTTGTCGCCGTAAAACGCCTCTTTTGCCCGGCACAGGCCAGCCATTGGGCCGACAATTCGGGGCATGTCTCGTGATTTTCCAGGCCACAGCAACGGTCTGTCCCCAAGCCCTTTTCACCCGCGTGGCCGCACCGCCATCCTGAGCGCGCTGGCGCAGGAGCAGCGCGGCCTGATTGAGCTGCTCGACGGCGGTGTGCTTGAACCCCACGCCGGGCGCGAGTTCTGGCTCGGTCACTTGCATGGGCAGCCGGTGGTGTTGGCACTGAGCCGCATCGGCAAGGTCGCGGCAGCAACGACTGCAACAGCGTTGATCGAGCGATTTGGTGTAGCCAGGATGATCTTCACTGGCGTGGCCGGCTCGCTCAGCGACGACGTTCACATCGGCGATGTGCTGGTGGCCGATCAATTTATTCAGCATGACCTTGACGCGTCGCCGCTTTATCCGCGTTTTGAGGTGCCGCTCTATGGCCGGTCACGTTTCGCCACCGATGCCGCGCTGACCGCCGCGCTGTTTGCTGCCAGTGCCGACGCCCTCGCCCGCAGGCAGCACTTTTTGCCGCACCCCGAGGCTTACCCGGGTGCCCGAGCCCATCGGGGATTGATCGCAACGGGCGACGCTTTCGTCAGCGGCGCGGCCGAGTCAAAGGCGCTGCGGCAGGCGCTGCTCTGCGCCGGTCACGCGGCGCTCGCCGTTGAAATGGAAGGGGCGGCGGTGGCCCAGGTCTGCCATGACTACGGCGTGCCCTTTGCCGCGATGCGGTGCATCTCGGACCGGGCCGACGACAGCGCGCACGTCGATTTCCCGGTATTTGTCGAGCAGGTAGCCAGCCGCTACGCGCAGGCCATACTCGAAACCTTTCTGCAGTCGCTATCAAAGTAGGAGCTGCCTACGCCCGTCGGTATTGGGCTTGAGGCTGATTTGGTTAATGCGGATTGCCGAATAAGGCGCGGGGAACCCCTCACCCCAGCCCTCTCCCGCAGGAGAGGGAGCCAATTCGGGGAGCCCAGCGTTGACTGGCTTGTCTAGCCCTTCAGCCAGCCGCGCCGCCTGAAGTACCACATCGGCACGACCGCGCTGGCCGCCATCAGCGCCAGTGCCAGTGGGTAGCCGGCCGCCCAGTCGAGCTCGGGCATGAACTTGAAGTTCATGCCATAGACGCTGGCAATCAGCGTCGGCGGCAGCAGCGCGACGCTGGCGACCGAGAAAATCTTGATGATCTTGTTCTGGTTGATGTTGATGAAACCGACCGTCGCGTCCATCAAAAAGTTGATCTTGTCGAACAAGAACGCGGTGTGCGAGTCGAGCGAGTCGATGTCGCGCAAAATCTGCCGCGCGTCCTCGAACTGCTCGGCGTTGAGCATCTTGCTGCGCATCATGAAGCTCAGGGCGCGGCGCGTGTCCATCATGTTGCGGCGGATGCGACCGTTCAGGTCTTCGTGGCGGGCAATCGCACCCAGCACAGACCCGGCCAGCTCGTCAGTCACGTCGCCGGCCAGCACCTGGCTGCTGACTTTTTCGAGCTCGACGTAAATCCCTTCGAGCGTGTCGGCTGAGTATTCGGCGTCGGCGTCGAACAGCTTGAGCAGCACTTCCTTGGCGTCTTCAATCAGCCCCGGCGCACGTCGAGCGCGCATGCGCAGCAGGCGGAACACCGGCACGTCTTCGTCGTGGATTGAAAACAGTACGCCCTTGCTTTTCAGGTCGTCGTTGACCAGGTTCAGGATGAAGGCGACCCGCACGGTGCGCGGCTCGGTTTCGTCGGCGATTAAAAAGTCAGACCGGATGTGCAGCTCGCCGTTGTCTTCCTCGTAAAAACGCGCCGATTCCTCGATGTCTTCGTCCATCGCGTCTTCAGGAATCGACAGGCCGTAGTACTGCTTGATCCAGCGTTTTTCTTCAAGCGTGGGCGACTCCAGATCGACCCAGATCGGCTGGAATTTCGACAGCTCTTCGAGCGACTCGATCTCTTCCTGAAAAAGTCGGCCATTGGCCAGTGTAAAAATATTGAGCATGACGGGCTGCCTCCAGGCCGGTTGGCTTGAATTGTTTTGGGCGGCGCAGTGCGGCGCTGCGCTGCGGGGTGTGTGGGCGCTGGCGCTTTCAACCCCTCAAACAACTACTGGCAAGGTTCCGGGCGGGCCGGATGCGCGTCGTTCGGCGGCGTTGAAAGCGAGCGTTTGGGGCTGCTTTCCAAGGATTGCTCCGTCGTTGTGAAGCCTCGAATTATGGCATTGCAGCAGGGGCCGTGCCAGTCGGGCATGCCTTGAGGCCGGCCCACGCTGGCGGGCTTGCAGACCGTTGCAAGGCTTGCTGGAAAGCGGGCTTGCAATTGCCGGTTTAAGCGCGCATAGTGAACTCAAGAGAGTGCTTCGTGCCGTCAGACCCTCTTTCGGGTCAGGCGGGTTTTCAACCTGAATCCACGTCAGTGGATGCGTTCATAGAAATTGGGAGATTCCTTATGAATTTGACGATCAGCGGCCATCACCTCGAAGTCACCCCCGCCCTGCGCGGTTACGTGACAAGCAAACTCGACCGGATTACCCGACATTTTGACCAGGTGGTGGACGTCAAAGTCCTGCTCACCATCGACAACATGAAAGAAAAAGAAAAACGACAGCGCGCTGAATGCAATGTGCATGTGAAGGGGCGCGATATCTTTGCCGAGTGCTCCCACTCCGATCTCTACGCCGCCGTTGACGAATTGACGGACAAGCTCGACCGCCAGGTCGCCCGTTACAAAACCCGTACGCAGGACCATCACCACGTCGCCGTCAAGCATCAACCAGACGCCTGAACGCTCGGTGATTCAGCGGGGGGGGGGAAGCAAAGTTCTTCCTTTCCCCCGTGTCTCTGACCGGCACCCGATCTGCCGTTTGCGCCCCGCAAACGGCTTTTTTGTGTCAGCAGTTAGACAAGACGCGGCAACGTGCATAATTTGGCGACCCATTGACCGCCATGAACCGTCTTTCGCAAATTTTGCCCCTTGGCCAAGTGATGGTCCAGGTTGAGGCCACAAGCAAAAAGCGTGCTTTTGAAGAAGCCGGCCTGCTGTTTGAAAACCATCACGGACTCAACCGCGCACAGGTCACTGACAGCCTGTTTGCACGCGAAAGGCTGGGCTCTACCGGGCTGGGTCACGGTGTCGCCATTCCGCATGGCCGCATCAAGGGCCTGAAGTCGCCGATGGCCGCGATTTTTTCGCTTCAATCACCCATTGGCTTCGACGCACCGGACGAGCAGCCCGTCTCGCTCCTCATCTTTTTGCTGGTGCCCGAGGCAGCCACACAGAAACACCTCGAAATCCTGTCTGAAATTGCCGAACTGCTCAGCGACACGGCCCTGCGCGACAAGCTCAAGAGCAGCGGCACTGCGGCTGACCTGCATGCGCTGGTCGCGACCTGGCGCTCATTGCATGAGATCAGCCATTGAGCGCCGATTTCGGCTGGCCGCTTTGGCCGATGCCCAAACCCCGCTCGTTCATGGCGTTTGACCGTGCCCGCTCCGTGGCCAGCCCATGAAACCCACCGTTGTCAGTGCCGATGTGATGTTCGAGGACCACCGGGGCTCGCTCAAATGGCAATGGGTGGCCGGCCTGGGCGCGTCCGAGCGCCGGTTCGACGAAGTTGCCGTGCGCGCTGCGCGCTCCGGTGCGGATTTGGTGGGCTACCTCAACTACATCCACCCCTACCGGGTGCAAATTATTGGCGAGCGCGAAGTCGCCTATCTCACCCGCGAGAGTGCCGACGATTGCGCCCGCCGCGTCTCGCGCATCATGACGCTGGAGCCGCCGGTGCTGGTGGTGGCTGATGGCGTAACAGCCCCCGACGCGCTGCTGGCGATGTGCGAGCGCGCGCAATTGCCGATGTTTGCCACGCCCGAATCGGCGGCGTTCGTGATCGACGTGCTGCGCGCCTACCTGTCCAAGCATTTCGCTGACCGCACCTCGATGCACGGCGTGTTTTTGGACATTTTGAGCCTGGGCGTGATGATCACGGGCGAGTCGGGCCTGGGCAAAAGCGAGCTGGGGCTGGAGCTGATCTCGCGCGGTCACGGTCTGGTGGCTGACGATGCTGTCGATCTTTACCGCATCAACCAGACCACCATTGAGGGCCGCTGCCCCGACCTGCTGCAAAACCTGCTGGAAGTACGCGGCATCGGCCTGCTTGACATCAAGGCCATATTTGGCGAGATCGCGGTGCGCCGCAAGATGCGGCTCAAGCTGATCGTGCATCTGGTGCGCCGCGAAACACTGGAGCGCGACTACGAACGCATCCCGCATGAGCCGCTGACGCAGGACGTGCTGGGCGTGCCGGTGCGCAAAGTCATCATCCAGGTGGTGGCCGGTCGCAACATCGCCGTGCTGGTCGAGGCTGCAGTGCGCAACGCCATCTTGCAGCTGCGCGGCATCAATACCTATGAAGAGTTTGTCGAGCGCCACCGCAAGGCGATGGAGCGCGACGACTGAACTTGTCGGCCTGCAGCAGCTCGCCCTGGTGCCGCGCTTCCCTAAAGGCGATTCAGCCCCGGCAATGCGCCGCCCACCGGGCGATTCAGGCAGGGCTGCTTGGTGCAGTGGGCGTATATCGACAGCGAGTGGTCAGCTATGGCGAAACCCTTGGCCTGGGCCACTGCCTGCTGGCGCCTTTCAATTTCCGCGTCATAGAACTCTTCGACCCGGCCGCAATCAAGGCAGACCAGGTGATCGTGGTGCTGGCCTTCGTTGAGCTCATATACCGACTTGCCCGACTCAAAGTTGCTGCGGTTAAGCAGCCCGGCCTGCTCGAACTGCGCCAGCACCCGATAAACAGTCGCCAGGCCCACATCGGCGCGCTCGTCAAGCAGCACGCGAAACACGTCCTCCGCTGTCATGTGGCGCTGCCGGCCGTTCTGGAATATGTGCAGGATTTTCAGACGCGGCAAGGTGGCCTTCAGGCCGGTGCTTTTGAGTTCGTCGATGTTGGTCATGAAGGTTTATCGCCGGTGGGAGCCGCAGAGAAGGGGCAGCTGCTGCGCAGACGGTGGGTGGCCATGAATGGGCGCGCTAAATACCCTGCCGGTACAATGAAACATCATATCGCTCCCCCCTTTTTCATGCCTGAAAACACCCGTATCCGCACCCTCGCCGTGGTGGCGCTCGTCGCTTGCGCCGCGCTCGCCGGCTGCAGCAGCAACCGCGACCCGCTCACCGGCAAAACCAGCGAAAGCAAGCTCAACCCGGCCAACTGGATCACGCCTTATCGCGTCGATGTCATTCAAGGCAACTTCGTCTCGAAAGAGCAGGTCGCGCAGTTACGCGCCGGCATGATTCGCGATCAGGTCAAGGCAATTTTGGGCACGCCCTTGCTGGCCAGCGTGTTTCATGCTGACCGCTGGGATTACGTCTTCACGCTGCGCCGTCAGGGCGTGGCCTCGCAGTCGTTTCGCTACACCGTGTATTTCAAAGGCGACCAGCTCGAACGGTTTGAGGGCGACACCATGCCAAGCGAGACCGAATTCATCGCCAAACTTGACACGCGTCGGCAGCTTGGCAAGGTGCCGGTGCTGGAGGCGACTGACGAGCAATTGCAGGCGGCCGACAAAGAATCGGCCTCGCGCGCGGCAGCCGCTAAAGAGCGCAGCGGCGCGGCGGCAGCACCCGCCCCGGGAGGTGGCGCGGCGGCGTCGTATCCGCCGCTTGAAAGCCCCGGTCAGTGAGCGCGCAACAAGCCCGCGCCGGCCTGGACGCGCGGCCACATCGCATTGCCGTGGCCGGTGCCAGTGGCCGCATGGGCCAGATGCTGATTGAGGCTGTAGCCGCCAGTGACGACTGCCAGCTGGCCGGCGCACTCGACATCGCCGCCAGCCCGGCCATTGGCCGCGACGCGATGGCCTTTGCCGGCCGCAGCAGCGGCATCGTCATTGAATCGGACCTGCACGCCGGCCTTCAAGGCGCGGGTGTGCTCATCGACTTCACGCGGCCCGACGGCACGCTGGCGCATCTGGCCGTGTGCCGCAAGTTGGGCGTCAAGCTGGTCATCGGCACCACCGGCTTCTCAGCTGAGCAAAAGCGCGAAATCGAGGCGGCGGCGCAAGACATCGCCATCGTCATGGCCCCCAACATGAGCGTCGGCGTCAACGTCACACTCAAGCTGCTCGAGATGGCCGCGAAGGCGCTGGCCACCGGCTACGACATTGAAATCATCGAGGCGCACCACCGCCACAAGGTCGATGCGCCTTCGGGCACCGCGCTCAAGATGGGCGAGGTCATTGCCGGCGCGCTGGGCCGCGACCTCAAAGACTGCGCCGTCTATGCGCGCGAAGGCGTGACCGGCGAGCGCGACCCGTCGAGCATCGGCTTTGCCACGATTCGCGGCGGCGACATTGTGGGCGACCACACGGTGCTGTTCGCGGGTACTGGCGAGCGCATCGAGATCAGCCACAAGTCGTCAAGCCGCGCCACCTATGCGCAGGGCAGCCTGCGTGCCGCGCGCTTTCTGCACGGCCAGACGAGCGGGCTGTTTGACATGGCCGACGTGCTCGGTTTGAAGTGAGCGCTAAGTGAGCACGAAGGCTTTGGCGTGAACCTGTTCAGCTTGATGACGCAGGGCGGCTTCGTCAGCCAGGGCGTGGCGGTGCTGCTGTTGGTGATGTCG
>JANOOO010000222.1:0-4837 GCA_031421375.1 Polaromonas sp. | reverse complement strand
CCGCCAGCCGCGCAAATCACGCCAGGGGCGTCGGTGCGCTCCATCGTGGCCCAGGTTTCAAAGGTCGTGCGGGCCGGGTCGCTGGCGTAGATCTTGAGCAGCACGTCGCCTGGGTATTCGAGCTGCTTGTAGAAATTGCAGAACGCGTTGACGATCACCGGCCCCTCCCCCAACGGGTCGGGCATGCAGCCAATCGCGTACATCCAGTCGATGCGCGCCGTCTCAAAATAGCGGAAGTAACTGGTGTTGTTCAGGTGGCCCATGGCGTCCATGTCGCCCCAGCGAATGGCAATACGCATTTCGTGGACGAGCTTTTTACGCTCGGGAATAACAAATTTCATGGCCTTGACTCCAACTCGGCTTGGATAGCCGTTGCCTTCATTGTCGTCGGCACGCGCGTGTACGCTGGCCTCATTCAGGCTGATTCAGGCTGATTCAGGCTTTGCCTCAATGGGTTGTGAGCCAGTCGCGCTAACAGCGGCCGCCCGTCGGCCTGCGCAGCGCCATGCCGCGCAAATCGGCCAGGTCGCCGTCAGCCTCGACCACGCGCAGGGTCTCGTCCTTCAGCTCAAGCTGCAACCGCGCCGCCGCGCTCGATGCCGCCGTCACCGAGCTGGCCTGCAACACCGGCCCGGCGATGCGGCCTGACAGGCTGCGCGCCTGCTGACGCCGGCCCACCTGCTGGCGCAGCGCGCCGTCAAATTGCTGAAATTTTTGCGCCAGCTCGACGCTGTAGTTGCGCAGCTCGCCCACGCCGCACCACAGCCCCGCCACTTGCGCAGGCACCACCCACAGATGCAGTCGGCTGAGTTTCTCGCGCCCGATGGGTTTGTCCGGCACATCGACGGTGACGGTGCGGTCGGGCTGCCACTCGCCCATGTCCCAATCGTGCGAGACCAGCCGCGTGCCCGGCTTCAAGGCCAGCAGTGCCGGGCGCAGCTGCAGATTCACCTCTGGCAACAAATACATCGTGATGACGCTGGCCTGCGTCAGGTCGGTCTTGAACAAGTCCTGCACACGGAACTCGGCCCGGTCAGAGACGCCGGCAGCGCGGGCATTGGCCTGCGACTTTTCCACCAGGCCGGGCACGATTTCGACGCCCAGCCCGCGCGCACCAAAGCGCCGCGCCGCCAGAATCACGATGCGCCCATCGCCCGAGCCAAGGTCGAGCAGCGCGTCGTTCGGCCCGACCCCGGCGAGCTTGAGCATCTCCATCGTCACGTTGTCGGGCGTGACGACGAAAGGTACGTCGCTATCGTTGAAGGGCTGTGCAAACGTGGGCAGCACTGCGAATGTAGTGGTCAGCAAGGTGGCCGCAAGCCGGGCAAAGAATTTCATGGCGGCATCGTAGCGGCAGCCGTGAAATCGATCACGCTAAACCCGGCGCGGCCCGCAAGGCCAGCACCGCGTTGGTACCGCCGAAAGCGAACGAATTGGAAAGCATGGTGCGAACTGCGCCATTAGCACGCGCCGCGTTGGGCACGTAGTCCAGGTCGCAAGCCGGGTCGGGCAGCTGCAAGTGCATCGTCGGCAGCAATACCCCGTGCTGCATCGCCAGCAGCGACAGCACGCACTCCAGCGCCGCCGTGGCCCCCAGCAGGTGCCCATGCAGCGCTTTGGTTGCACTGATAGGGATGCGCGCGGCGCGGTCACCGAAAACGTTTTTGATCGCGGCGGTCTCGACTCCGTCGTTGGACAGTGTCCCCGTGCCGTGGGCGTTGATGGCATCGACCGCCGACGCGTCCAGCGCCGCTGATTCCAGCGCGGCGCGCATGGCTGCGGCCTGGCCGACCACACTTGGACGGGTGATGTGCCCGGCGTCGGTCGTCAGCCCGTAGCCGATGACCTCGCCGTAAATCGGCGCACCGCGCTCAAGGGCACGCTCCCGGGGCTCAAGCACGAGCAGGGCCGCGCCCTCGCCCAGCACCATGCCGCTGCGGTTTTTAGAGAAGGGCTTGCAAGAGGCCGACGGATCATGCGCGTCGATCAACGCCACAGTTCGCAGCGCCTCCCATGCCTTCATTGAACCGAGTGAAAGTGGAGCCTCGGCACCGCCTGCCAGTGCCACATCGAGCTCGCCGCGCGCCACGCGTTGCCAGGCTTCGCCAATGGCCACGGCTGACGACGAACAGGCCGTCGAAAACGTCAGGTTGGGCCCGGTGAGCGCATGCTCGATGCCTATCCACGCTGCGGGTGCGTTGTGCATGCCCATCAAAATCATGAAGGGCTTGATGCGGTCCGACATCTCGCCGTAGAGCGTCTGGTAGCCGTCGTCGATGGTGTTGATGCCGCCCATGCCAGTGCCCAGGAAAACGCCGCAGCGCTGCCGGTCTGCCGCCGTGAGCGCACCGAGAGAATCTGCCAGCGCCCGGTTCGCGGCAACGACTGCGAACTGGCTGACGCGATCGAGCATGCGCAGCCTGGGCGGCTCGAAGTACGCGCTGCCCTCAAACGCAACTGTTGCCGCAATGGGCGACACCAGGCGTCTTCCAAACACGGGGTCCAGGCGGCGGATGGCCGAACGCCCGGCACGCGCTGCGTCAAATACCTCGGCCGTGCTGTGACCCAGTGGCGAGACCACGCCGATGCCAGTCACGGCGACCCGCCTCATGGCGCGGGCGTCTCACCGGGGGCGTGACCGTTCTGGGCCAACACCAGTTCATCGATATAGCGGACGACATCGCCCAAGGTGGGCAGTTGCACCGGGTTGGGCGGCAAGGTGATGCCGAAGGCGTCTTCGACATTGAACAGCAGCTCGGCGATGCCAAGTGAGTCCACGCCGAGGTCTTCAAGCGCGCCGTCCAGGCTCAGGCTTTCGGGGGCGAGTTTGTATTCCTTGATCAGCAAGGTACACAGCCAGTCGTAGGTGGTGGTCATCAATCGGTTACGCCCTGTTTTGTCGTTAAAGTAAATTGCGCCTGTGCGTGACTCGCCGCAAAGGGCGGCAGTGGTGACCCGGCCCTTGACGCTAGCCAGGCCACGGTATCAAGGCTGGGCGCGCAGCGCACTTTGCCAGCCCAGCGCGCACCCTGAGTCATAAGCTGCGGCCACTGCCGCAGCATGGGCAGCAAAGCTGACGACAAAGCAGGCCGCATCGCCAGGTGTGCAAAGGCTGCCGCGAGCGCCAGGCGCGGGGCGAAATGCCTGCGCCATTCGGCCGCATACTGATTGCCCAAGTCGCGCTGCCACGCCGCGCTTGACAGGCTGCTGCGCGCAGGAATTACGCCCAAAAGCCGTGCGCCCACAAGCCGCGCGCAAAGCAACCATGCCGATTGCATCGCCATGCTCATGCCTTCGCCAATGATGGGGTGCGCCTCGCCGGCGGCGTTGCCGATGCGTAAGAAGCTCTCGTCAGCACGCAGCCGAATGCCGGGTGCGATGGGGCCGGTTGCCAGCCACGCGCCGTCGAGCTGCGCTCCCTCAAGCGCCTCGGCAACGCCCTGGCATTCATGCTTGAGCATCGCCTCGACGACTTCACCGGCACGCAGGCCCGGCGCATTGCGCCGCCAGGCTTCGAGGCGGTCTTCGCGCACGCAGCAAGCCAGCGTGAGCAAACCGCCATCGGCGCGCACCATGCCGCCATAGCCGCCGTTGAAAGACAGCACCGGCAGCAATCCGTCGGGCAGGCTTGCACCGGAAAAGTTGGCCTTGAAGGCAAACAGGTCACTGGCGCGCCGGCCGGCCCGGCGTGTGGCGCGGCCGGGCGGCAGCGGCTCCCACGAACCGTGGGCCGCGATCAAAACCGGGGCTTGCAAAGTCGCCGATTGGCTAGAAGCCATCGCCCGAATCTCGCAGTGATGGTCGCCCGCGCTGCCCGACATGGCTTGCACAGACCACGGCTGCAGCACCGTCACCCCGGCAACCCTCGCCTGCGCCAGCAGCAGGGTGTCCAGCGTCTCGCGGCCCAACGCCCTGCCCCATTCATGTCGAGGGTCAGGCGCGGCTGGCAGGTCGGCCACCAGCGTGTGCCTGCCTTGCATCAGCGCGACCTGGCGCAAATCCGGCCCGGCGCTGGCTTCAAACTGCGGGCCGATGCCGAGCGCATCGAGCAAGGGAAGGTTGCTTGCGGCAATGCATTCCCCGCAAACTTTGCGGCGCGGGAAGCGCTGCTTTTCAATCAATGCGACTGACCAGCCCGCCCGCGCCAGCAAGATGGCCGCGCTGGAGCCGGCCGGCCCGGCACCGATGATCACAGCGTCAAAACTCGTTTGCATGGCCGTGCTTGAGTCCGTGTTTGAGCTTGTGTTCATGGCAGCTTTCAAGCGCGTTTGGGCACACGCCGCCGCGCGCTAAAGCAATGACTGAAGAGCCCGGCGGAAAGCTCTTCAATGCGCCAGCATGACAGCGGGTCTGGCCAGAGACCGGTCAGCTCATGGCCCCGAAAGCCCGCATGAACGCTGAGTACCGCGTCCTCGCGTGTGACCGCGTTGGCACCGATCAGGCCCACCAGATGGCTCGCGGCCAGTGCCAGCCTGGCACGGCGCGGTTCACAGGCAAAAAACCGGTCGCACCGCGATTCAATCGCGGCTAGCAAGGCATGCAGTTGCGGCCCTTCAAAGTGATGCAAAAAAAGATTGCAGACGATCAAGTCCCAGCGGCGCGCCGCCGCCCCGGTGCCGGGCGTAGCCGGACTCGCCGACCAGTCGTGTACGTCGCAAACCATTGCTTTGGCGCGCCACCCGGCGTCGGCGTAGCCTTCCAGCGTTGCGTCGCTGACCAGCTGCTGGCGATCAAGCAGCGTGAGCTCGACTGGCGGCGCATGTTTGCCCAGCGCCCGCGCCACGCCCAGCATCAAGCTGCCATCGCCTGCGCCAAGTTCAAGAATGCGCAGCGGCTG
>JANOOO010000221.1:0-13239 GCA_031421375.1 Polaromonas sp. | reverse complement strand
GGCCCGGAGCTTTTCCGGCAAGGCGTCGTACTTGGTCTTGTTGAAGGTGATCTCGAACTGCTCGGCGTTCTGGTGGTAGCTCTGCAACATGCACACCTTGGACACGTCGGCAAAGCCGAGCAGGCGGTCGGAGCTGGCGTTGTTGAACTCGGCTGCATCGAGCAGGCCGCGGTCCAGGGCCGGCACGATCTCGCCGCCCGGCAGGGCATTGACTGCGGCGCCCATCGCGGTGAACACATCGATCGCGATGCCCACCGTGCGGTACTTCAGGCCCTTGAAATCCTCTGGCTTGGTGATCGGCTTTTTGAACCAGCCCAGCGGCTGCGTCGGCATCGGCCCGTAGGGGAGCGAGACGACGTTGGCGCCGATCGAGGCGTAGAGCTTGGCCAACAGTTCCTTGCCGCCGCCGAACTTGTGCCAGGAAAGCAGCATGTTGGCGTCCATGCCGAAGCCGGGGCCCGAACCCCACAAGGCCAGGGCATTCTGCTTGCCGTAGTGGTAGGCGAGCACGCCGTGGCCGCCGTCGAGCGTCCCTTTGGAGACCGCGTCCAGCAGGCCGAAGGCTGGCACCACCGAGCCTGCGGGAAGCACCTCGATCTTGAGATCGCCGCCAGTCATGTCATTGACCATCTTGGCGAAGTCGTTGGCATATTCGTGGAAGATGTCCTTGGCGGGCCAGGTGCTCTGAAAGCGCATGCTGATCGGCCCGGCCTGTGCCTTGGCGATCATGGGGGCCGTCATGGCGCCGACTGCAACGGCTGCGCCTTTGAGGAGGCCGCGTCGGCCGGTGCTTTTCTTGTCAATCATGTGGTCTTTCCGTGGGGTTAAAAAACGTGTCTGGCGAAGGTTGTCGCAAACATTCCATTGTTCGCCAGAGCTACGCGAGGAGACAGAGGGTTTGTACGGTGAATCCGCGCGCATTACCTCTACGCAGGGTGAGATTCTTGTTTGTTGAATCCACGTAAATACGGGACTGCGATGCGGGTACACGCCCAAGCCGGTGCGGGCACTTCGGTCCGCCAGGCGAGGTTCAAAAGAGGTTCAAATGACGATCAGGTGACGCTCAGATTCTCCAGCGCCGGGTCGCCGGGTGGGTAGCGCAGCTCAAGCGCCTGCAAGGCGCTGCGCACCACGTGGGCGATCATTAAATTGCGGTGCGTTTTGGAATTGGCAGGCACCACTGTCCAGGGTGCCCACGGCGTGCTGGTGGCGACCAGAAGGTCTTGATAAGCCTGCTGATACTGCGGCCACTGCTTGCGCGTGGCGAGATCGCCGATGTTGAACTTCCAGTGCTTGGCCGGGTCGTCAAGGCGCTCCTGCAGGCGCTCCTGCTGCTCGTCAAAGCCGATGTGCAGCATGAACTTCAAAATCACCGTGCCGGTCTCGCAAAGCATGCGTTCAAAGTCATTGATGTGCGCATAACGCTGCGCGGTTTGCGCTGGCGTGATCCAGCCACTGACGGACGGCACCAACACGTCCTCATAGTGGCTGCGATTAAAAATCATGACCTCGCCCGTGGCCGGCACACGCTGATGAATGCGCCACAAATAGTCATGCGCGCGTTCGTTTTCGGTCGGCGCTTTCCAGGCCACCGTGTTCACGCCGAGCGGGCTGATTTTGCCAAACACGCCGCGCAGCGTGCCGTCTTTTCCCGAGGTGTCGGTGCCTTGCAAAATCACCAGCAGCTTGAAGCGTTTGTCAGCGTAGAACAGGTTTTGCAGCGCATCGAGTTCGATTGCCATCACCTCGACAGCTTCTTTGTCGCGCGATTTGTCGCCGCTGGAAAACGGTGTTGCGTCGGGGCTGAGGCGGGCTAGCGAAAACGCGCCAGCCCCGGGTTTTTTGGGCGATGCTTGATGCGTTGGGACCGCCGCAGGGACTTGCCAGAGGGAGAGGATTTTTGTCAGCGTTTTGGCATCTGCGCCGGCGCTGGGCTGCGATTTGGCTGACGGTGATTTTTCTTCGTCCGAGCGTGAGCTGTCAGGATTTGATTTGGGCATGAAACGGTCTCCAGCCTAGATGAAAGTCGACAATTGCTGTTCATTGTGGCGCATGACCGGCACGCCTAAACTGCGCGTGAACCGCACCGGCACCGACGCTGCGCGGGCTTGAAAACCTCTATCGAAAAGGACTCCCAACATGACAGCAGCTTCGCAGACTTTTGGTTTGGACAATCAGCCAGGCGCGCAGCCGGTGCAAAGCGCAGCAGGCTACGCCGGTGACGTCACTGCCCAGCTTGCCTGGGCCTGGATGCAGGCCGGTGAGGCGGTGCTGATCGACGTGCGCACCGATGCCGAGCGCGAATGGGTAGGTGCAGTGCCGGGCGCAGTGGCCGTGGCCTGGAAGCAGTGGCCGGGCATGGCACTGAACCCGAACTTTGATGCCGCTGTGAAGGCGGCCGTTCAGTCTGGCAAGAAAGCGATTTTTTTGTGCCGCAGTGGGGTCCGGTCCATCGCAGCCGCCCGGCGCGCAACTGAGTTGGGCCTTGATGCCTACAACATCCTGCAAGGCTTTGAAGGCGATGCGGATGCAGCCGGGCACCGCAGCACGCAGGGCGGCTGGCGCTTTGATGGTTTGCCCTGGCGCCAGGGTTGAAGCGGTGGCGGCTCGCACCATCGCAGTGCGGGTGTTTTGGTTTGTAGCAATTCGCAATCATTTGATTGGGAGCGCACAAATTAATTAATTCATAAGTTTCGGTTTAATTGTGATTTGAAATGCCACCGTGCTTCGCCCTGTTAGTTCTGACAGGGTGAGGGTTTGTTTGACACTTTAACGGGGCTTCAATGGGCAATCTTCAACAAAAGGTTACTCATGCAACTCCTTGATCGCCCGGTAAAAACCGACATTCGCGCCTACAAGGAGCCGGCGTTATTGCCGCAGTTGCAGCGCAAGCTAGACACGCAATTCATGCCGCACTGGAACACGCAGTGGGGCGGCAAATGCATCCTGCACGGCCGGCCGTCTGGCGCGCAGTCGATCCGGCTTGATGGCAACGACTACCTGAATATCTCGGGCCATCCGGCCATCGTCGGCCCGCAGATTGGTGCGCTGCGCCAGGACACGCAAAGCGTCATTCAGTCGGGTGCGTTTTTGCTCGACGGGCATCCGTCGCGCCAGCTTGAGACCGATATGGCCGCGTGGATTGGCAAGCAAGACGGCTTTATTTGCCAGTCAGGCTACTCAGCCAATGTCGGTTTGCTGCAGGCGATTGCCGACGAGCAAACGCCGGTCTATCTCGACACGCTGGCCCACACCTCGCTGTGGGAAGGTGTGCGTGCCGCCCGTGCGCCGGCCCACGCGTTTCGTCACAACGACCCGGCCCACCTGGCGCGGATGATTGCGCGGCACGGCCCCGGCATCGTCGTGGTTGATTCGGTTTACAGCACCACTGGTGCGCTGTGTCCGCTGGCCGATATGGTCGATGTAGCCGAGCAGGGCGGCTGCACGATTTTGGTGGATGAATCGCATTC
Organism: Polaromonas sp.; assembly: GCA_031421375.1. Taxonomy (GTDB): domain Bacteria; phylum Pseudomonadota; class Gammaproteobacteria; order Burkholderiales; family Burkholderiaceae_C; genus Polaromonas. The sequence goes on along the minus strand of JANOOO010000221.1, from coordinate 9,769 downwards.
TCTGGGCACGCACGGCCCGCAGGGTGCGGGCTTGTGTGCCGAGCTGGGGCTGGTGGACCGGGTGCATTTCATTACCGCCAGTCTGGCCAAGGCGTTTGCTGGCCGCGCCGGTTTTTTCACGGTGCCGCGCGAACTGCGCTACTACGTGCTGCACCACAGCTTCCCGAATATTTTCAGCTCCTGCTTGCTGCCGCACGAGATCGCGTCGCTGGCCGCGACGCTGGAAGTCGTCAAAGCCAGTGACGGCGCGCGTCAGCGTCTGCATGCCAATACGCAGCGACTGCGTGCCAGCCTGTCTGATATGGGCTACCCGATTCATCAGGGCACGCAGCAGATCATCTCGCTCGAAGCCGGGCTGGAGCCCGAAACCATGCAGCTGCGCGACGAGCTGGAGGAGCGCGATGTGTTTGGTGCGATTTTCTGCGCTCCAGCTACCAGTCGAAACCGCGCGATGGTGCGGCTCACGCTGAATGCGGGCTTGACGGAATCGGAGCTGAGCCGCATTGAGGCGGTGGCGCGTGAGGTCGCGCCGATTGCCAAACCCTGGGACTGGCCGATTGCGCGGCGTGCGCGCGCCGGTCGCGCTGAATAATTCCGCGTTTGCCTAAAAAAAGCGCGCCGTCGCAGCCCAGATCAGCGAGGCAAGGCCCGGTCATCCCGGGCGGCCAGAAATTCGGTGTGACAGTCTGCCCGCTCCACTCCGTTCCACGAAGCCAGCCGGAACAAGGCCGCGTACAGCGCATTCCCGCTGGAGCCGAGCCTGAATGCCGCCTGCAGTTGAGGCTGATGCACATCGCCCAGAGCGAGGCCAACTTCTACATCAACCAGCGCCAGCCCGGCGCGAATGCCTTGAACGGCCTGGCTGTCCCAGCCCGCCGATCGCGCCATCTCGGCCAGCTCGGACAGACTCGCTTCGCTTTCAAGCTGAAGCCAGCTGGCGCAGCCGTCGCGGTCGAGGCCCAGCACGCCGAAGGGTGCGCCGATCACCACATGCTCAATCCAGCCCTCGCGCTCGGCCAGAGCCCGCAACTGCGCTGCCAGCGTGGCATCGCCCAGCCAGGCGTGTTGCTCTCGCGAAAGCGTGGCGCGCCAGATCTGCTGATACCGCTCGCGCGGGCGCTCAAGCAGGCTGCCGATGGCCTCGGTCAGGCGCAGCCGTAGATCACTGACTTGTTTGGGTACAAATTTATCGATCAAGCCCCGGTTGAAGGCAGAGATAGCCAGCTGTTCCTCAACCCGGCCGGTCAGCAGCACCCGCGCACCCGGCCACGCCTGTAGCTCGCCGACGACTTGCAGCCCGCTCATGGCGGGCATGGCGTAATCGACCACGCAGACCTCAGTTAGTCCGAAGCGGGCTGAAGCACCTTGCTGCCAGTAATTCAGGATGCCGGCGATCAGCGGCGCACCGTCACGCCAGCGCTTGATGATGTCCTGCTGCTGCCAGGCGTCGGCTTCCTGCAGTGCTGTTTCGGCCACCAGCACCTCGATACAGCTTAGCGGGCTCATCAGCAAGCGCACGTACCAGCCGGCCGGCATGACTTCGGCGAGCATCTGCAGGTAATCGGGATCGTCGTCGAGGAAGATCACGCCGCCTGGCCGTCTGTAGAGAGGGAAAGTCATGCTGATAGGCTAGCTGGTTTTCTCGCTGCCCGGTGCCGCGCTGACGGGCAGGTCAATGATGAACGAGGCACCCACGGCAAAGGTTGATTTGGCCCGTATGGTGCCGCCGGCGCTGCCAACGACACGCTGGCAAAACGCCAAACCCAAGCCGTGGCCGGCACCCTGGTTGCTTGAGTAAAACGGCTTGAAGATGTGCGGCAGCGCGGCTGCGTCGATGCCCATGCCGTCGTCGCTCACCACAAGCCGGCCGTGCTCGCCTGCTTTCTCAACCGTGATTTTCAGCGCCGCCGGGGCATAGCGCGAATCGGCCGCCATCAGCGAGCGCAGGGCATTTTTGATGAGGTTGTCGAGCACCTGCGCGAACTGGGTGTGCGACGAGCGGAAATAAAAGTTTTCCTGAATCGAGACACGCACACACTCACGCTGGCGCGTCATCGCGAAGGGATAGGTACGCACCACGTCGGCAACCAGCGCCGCTGCGCTGATGAGATCCACGATGTGCGGCAAATCGAGCAGGCGCGCGTTGGCTATTTCAGTATCGATCTGGTGGTTCATGTTGCGCACCAGCGCGTGCAGCCGGTCAGCGAGCTTGTAGAGCTGGTCCGCGTGTATGCCGCTGGGCTGCTTTTTGGCCTCAATTTCAATGGCCTCGCCAATCAGTGCGGCGGTGGACAGCGGCGTGCGCAGCTCGTGTGCCATGATGCCCATGGTCTGGAGCGTGCGCTGCAGCTGCGCGCGCCGCAGGTCAGCCGATGACAGGCCCAGCAAAATGGCGCAGACCCAAGTGAAGCCGATCACCACGAGATCGATCGCGCGCAAATCACCCTGCAATGCGCTGACATCGGCGGCCAAGCCATAGCGCAGCAGCCCGGCGGTCGCTGCGGCAAGCAGCACGCCAAGAGTGGCCAGACGCCAGTCGGTCAGGTGGTAATAAATCAAAATCATGGCGCTCACGCTGGCCAGCCAGGCCACGCTCTCGCCATTGGCGAGGTACATCCACGTAAAAAACAGCGGCAACTCCACCCAGGCGATCACCGAGACGATGGCCTGCGTACGGGTCTTCTTCAAGTTGTTTGTCAGCCAGGGTAGAGCCAGCGACAGCGCCAGCAGCGTCAGCGCGCCGCGCAGCCACGCGGGCTCATAGGGCTGGGGCACCCACACGGACCAGACCCAGCCAAACAGCGGGTGGCCAATGGCCAGCGCCAGACCCAGAATGCGCAAACGCCAGGGTGACGGGTGCAAGATGGGCGTCAATGGCTCACGCAACCACGCCAGCGTGGCGCGCCCTGCGCGGGCAAAAGGGAGCCGGGCTTTATTCAACGGCATGGGTGGACCACCAACATGGCCTAAGTCTTCCGAAGGTGCGTTAGACATTGCGGTTATTGTCAGGGTTTTGTTCCGTTTTCAGCTATGCCCCTGCCTGCTAACTTTGACAGTGTGATGCTCGACGAAGTGATTGGCGATTGGCTCTTGGCCCTGCGCGAATTTGCCGTTGAAGCGCTGGTGGTGCTGGGCCCCGACCCATTTGGCGGTCCGGGCAACCGGCTGGTGCTCGCGCTGCATCCGCCACGCCTGCTCGACGGGGCCCAGGCATTGGCGGCCAGCGACGATTTCGGCGCGCACTGGCGCGAGGCCGACGCGCCGCTGGTCGCCTGGCAAGACATTTCAAAGTCGGCTTTTGATGCCGAAGGGCGCTGGCGGCGACTGTGGCTGGCGCATGGCTACCAGTCTGTGGTGCGCATCGCCTTCCCGCTGGTGGCCGGGCGGGCCTTTGAGTGCTACCTGTTCAGCCCGCGGCAGTGGCATGACCGCATTGAGGCCGCGTTACTGGCGTGGTCCGCGTTCAATGTCTGGCCGCTGCTGAAGCGGGCGATGGCCGAGGCGCGCAGCCCGCTTAGCCCGCGCGAGCTCCAATGCCTGGTTTTGGCCTTTGAGGGCGCAACCGCTCGCGAAAGCGGGCTGGCGCTGCAGTGCAGCGAGCGCACCGTCAACTTCCACCTGGCCAATGCCATGACGAAGATGCAGGTCGATAACAAGCTTGCGGCGGTTCAGCGCGCTTGCTGGTTTGGACTGATTTAAGCTTCCCGCTTGAGGCGGCGTCACGGCGGGGCGGCCTACCCGAAATCGGGTGTTTGTCGCCTTCACAAATGCGCATCAAATCTGTTCATAATTCCGTCTCATGACACTGCTGGCACTCGATGTAGGGAACACGCGCCTCAAATGGGCGTTGTATAGCGATGCTGTCGCTGATGCGGCCCTGCTCGCGCAAGGGGCTGTGTTCCTCGAAAACATTGACAAGCTGGCTGAAACCGACTGGGCCGCTTTCCCGCAGCCTGACCGGGTGCTGGGCTGCATCGTCGCCGCTGACGCCGTCAAGCGCCGCGTTGCCGATCAGATGGAGCATTGGGACGTATCGCCCCAGTGGGTGGTCTCCAGCGCGCAAGAGGCCGGGCTCACCAACAGTTACGAGCACCCCGCGCGTCTGGGGGCCGACCGCTGGGTGGCGATGATCGGCGCGCGCCACCGGCTGCTCAAACGCGCAAGCCGCAAGCCTTGCGTGGTGGTGATGGTTGGTACGGCCGTCACGGTTGACGCGATTGATTCGTCGGGTCGGTTTTTGGGCGGCTTTATTTTGCCGGGCCACGGCATCATGCTGCGAGCACTCGAAGCCGGCACAGCCGGTCTGCATGTGCCCACCGGCGACGTGCGCGACTTCCCCACCAACACCAGCGACGCGCTCACCAGCGGCGGCACCTTTGCCATCGCCGGCGCGGTTCAGCGCATGGTCGAAACACTGGCGCGCCACTGCGGCGAGACACCCGAATGCATCATGACCGGCGGCGCGGGCTGGAAGATGGCGCCCAGCATGTCAATTGAGTTTGAGCTGGTTGACAGCCTGATCTTTGACGGCTTGCTGCAGATCGCCGCCCTGCGCCTGGCCAGCGCGGCGAGCCAGGTCACGGGCCAGGCGGCGCGCTCAAGCGGCGCAGTCTTTGCAGCAGCGCCGGGCCGCTCGCTCAGCGCGGCCGCCTGAGCCGCCCCGGGGCCGATTCGAGCCCGGTAGTCGCTATCAAAAAGTGAGCTGCCTGCGCCCGTTTTGCGCGGGTAAACGGCCTGAAATGCTTGAGAATGCAGGCGTTCTCAGGCTTTCTTCAACTTTGCAACCCTTCCCCGGGAACCCCCATGTCTGACCTCAAAACCCAATTTGAACAATCCGCAGCCGAGTCCAAAAACTTGAGCGAGCGGCCCGACAACGCCACGTTGCTCAAAATTTACGCGCTCTACAAGCAGGGCCAGGGCGGCGACAACGGCGAGGCGAAACCCGGCTTTGGCGACATGGTGGCGCGCGCCAAGTGGGATGCCTGGAACAAGCTCAAAGGCACGCAGCAAGACGAGGCCATGCGCCAGTACATTGCGCTGATTGACGAGCTTCTCTAGGGAAGCGCGGATCAATTCATCGTGGCGCGCGATCACTCGAATTGGGCGGTCTGCTGCGTTGGTTTTCTTGCAAATATCTCGATATTTGCTGCAAAAACCGCCTTGCATCCCATCCCAATTCGAGCGCCGCGCATCCACGCGAATTTATCCGCGCTTCCCTAGCCTGAGCGCCGCGATAATCGCGCCATGAAAGTACTTGACCTGCAATGCGGCGCGCAGCATGCCTTTGAAGGCTGGTTTGCCTCCGAGGGCGACTTCCAGTCGCAGCTCGCGCGCGGGCTGGTTGAATGCCCGCTGTGCGCCGACAAGCGCATCGTCAAGATGCTCAGCGCGCCCCGGCTCAATTTGGGCGGGCATGGCGGTGCCGAGCGCATCGCGATGGACAAAGACGCAGCGTCGCCGCCCGGGAGCGCTGATGACGCGCCTCAGCGCTCAGCATCGGCGGCCAGCGAAGGCGCGAACGGCGGTGTCGCTGTGCTTGAACCGTCGCATCCGATGGCCGCTGGCCCGGCCGAATTTTTCAGGGCACTGCGCCAGATCGTCGCGCAGACTGAAAACGTCGGCGACCGCTTCGCACTGGAGGCGCGGCGCATTCATTACGGCGAGGTTAAGGCGCGCAGCATCCGCGGGCAGGCCACGCCGCGCGAGACCGCCGAGCTGCTTGACGAGGGCATTGAGGTCATGCCTTTGCCGCTGCCCGCTGCGCTGAACGAAACCTTGCAGTAATTTAAGTTTTAGATCAATTCGGCAGCTCGTTGCTGTGCCTTGCTGTGCAAAACCACGCTAGGCCGCTGCCCGCAGCTTCGAGCCTGCAATCAAATTGACTCAGCAAAGGAATAAGGTCTGATCCAGCCGCAGATATGGCTCGTATCTGCCATGAATCCCCGCCCAACGGGCGCAGACAGCTCCTGAAACTATAGCGACTGCAGCGTGACCGTGACTGGCACGTGGTCGCTGGGACGCTCGTTTTTACGCGGCAGCTTGTCGATGCTGCAAGCCGCGACCGTCGGCTTCAATGCCGCGCTAACCAGAATGTGGTCGATGCGCAAGCCCCGATTGCGGCGGAACGCCATCTCGCGGTAGTCCCACCACGAGTAGCTTTTTTCGGGTTGCTCGAACAGCCGAAACGCATCAGTCAGCCCCAGGTCAATCAGCGCTTGAAAATGCGCCCTCTCTTCGCTGGTGTGGTGAATCGTCTCGCGCAGGCCGTCGGCGTCGTAGGTGTCGCGGTCATCGACGGTGATGTTGAAGTCGCCGAGCAAGACCAGATTCGGGTGTGCCGCCAGCTCGCTGGCCAGCCAGCTGCGCAGGCCGCACAGCCATTTCATTTTGTATTCAAACTTTTCGGTTCCCGGCGCCTGGCCGTTGACGAAGTAGCCGTTGACGACGCGCACCTCGCCCAAGGGGCTGTCCAGCGTCGCGGCAATCACGCGCGACTGCTCGTCGGCAAAACCAGCCATGTTTTTGATTACCTCGCGTGCCTGCGTGCGGCTCAAAATCGCCACGCCGTTGTAGGTTTTCTGGCCGAACACCGCGCTGTGGTAACCGGCCGCTTCAAGAGCTTCAAGAGGAAATTTGTCGTCACTGAGCTTGAGCTCCTGCAGGCACAACACATCGACGGGATTGGCTGCCAGCCAGTCCAGAACCTGCGGCAGCCGCACAGCGAGCGAATTGACGTTCCAGGTTGATATTTTCATGGTTTCTCAAGCATTTTGATGCTGCAGTCCAACAGGGGCGGGCGCGACCAGCTACTAAATATGTAGCGCCGCCAGGCCGCCGATGACTACGCCGACACTCGCCAGCGCAAACATCGCGTACTCCAGCCAGCGCTTGCGCGTCAGCAGCGCGATGGCAGCCAGCGCAATCGACACCTGCAGCACCGTGGTGGCCTGCGCCCAACGGTGATGCTGGTGCATCTGCTCGTCAGATGATTTGTCCCACGTCGTCGCATCGGCTTCGAGCTTCTCGGCGTCTTTTTTGATCTCAAGCTTCTCTTTTTCGTAGCGCTCAATCTTGGCCTGGTAGCCAGGCTTTTTGTCATCGGGTGCCATGTCGCGAGCCAGTTCGGCCAGTGACTGCTTGGTGCTCTTGGCCTGAAAGTAATTCCACTGGTTCGACGCTTCGGTCTTCTTGATCGCCGCGTTGTTTTTATAGAGCCCGGCATTGGCCTGAGTCGCACCCCCCATGTACGAAAAAATCGCACCGACCGTGGCGATGATGGCGGTGACGACCGCAATCTGCGCAATCATGCCGCCCGAGCTTTCGTGCCCCGCTTCCTTGCCATGCGCGCCCTGGGCCGCGTGTTCGAGTTCGTGATCGTGGGGGCCGTGTACGTGAAATCCGCCTGCTGACATGCTTACTTCTCCTCGTTTTCTATGTAGGTGACAAAGCTGAAGGAGAGGCCGCTGCTCGACATCCGCTTCTGCCGCGCCGTTTCAATCCAGCGCGGCCCGAGTGTCGGTGCAAACGCATCGCCAGCGAAAGCCGCCTCGATCTCAGTGGCCTCGATGCGGCTGGCCAGCGGCTCGGCCTGGGCGTAGATTTGCGCACCGCCGATGATCCAGACTTCGCTGGATTCAGCGCTCTGCTGCAGCGCCTCGTCCAGGCTCGCAGCGCGCAGCGCGCCTGCCTGCTGCCAGTCGGCCTGACGTGTAATGACGATGTTGCTGCGACCCGGTAGCGGCCGGAAGCGCGCAGGCAATGAGTCCCAGGTTTTGCGCCCCATGACGACCGGCCAGCCTTGCGTCAATTGCTTGAAATGCGCCAGGTCCTCGGGCAGGTGCCAGGGCATGACGCCGTCCTTGCCAATCACGCCGTTGGCGGCGCGGGCGAAGATCAGGTTGATGCGTGGGCCGCTAGTGTGGTGTTGCATGCTTGACGGCACAAATAAAACTGATGGATTTTTGTTCAGGGCAAGGCGTAAAACGCAGCAATAGTTCCACTATTGCGAGGCTTTACAACGCCGCCATGGACAAAAAGACGCAGTTTTATGTGCTGGATAGCGTGCAACACCACACTAGCGACTGCCATCACACCGCCACCGGCGCTTTGATGGCCGGGTGGTGCTGGTAGTCCATGAACTCGAAATCCTCGAACTCGTATTCAAAGATCGAGGCGGGCCTGCGTTTGATGTTCAGCGTCGGGTAGGGCAATGGCGCGCGGCTCAATTGCAGTGCGACCTGCTCGGCATGGTTGCTGTAAATGTGGCAATCGCCGCCGGTCCAGATGAAGTCGCCGACGTCGAGCCCGCACTGCTGCGCGACCATGTGGGTAAGCAACGCGTAGCTGGCAATGTTGAAGGGCACGCCGAGGAAGATATCGGCACTGCGCTGATAGAGCTGGCAACTGAGCCGACCTCTACTTTTGCCGTCAACGCCGGGCTCAGTGCTTGGCGCGACATAGAACTGAAAGAAGGCATGGCAGGGCATCAGCGCCATCTTGTTCAGGTCGGCCACGTTCCAGGCACTGACGATGATGCGGCGCGAGTCAGGGTTGGTCTTGAGCGTTTTGATGACCTCGGCGATCTGGTCGATGTGGCCGCCCGGGTTGTCAGGTGTAGGCGTCGGCCAGCTGCGCCACTGAACGCCATAAACCGGGCCCAGGTCGCCGTCTTCGCGTGCCCACTCGTCCCAGATCGTCACGCCACGCGCCTTGAGCCAGTTGTTGTCGCTTGACCCTTGCAGAAACCACAGCAGCTCATGCACGATCGATTTGAGGTGGACTTTTTTGGTCGTGACCAGCGGGAAGCCTTCGGTCAAATCGAAACGCATCTGGTAGCCGAAAACGCTTTTGGTGCCGGTGCCGGTGCGGTCGGGTTTGAAGACGCCGTGGCTAGCGACATGGCGCATGAAGTCTTCGTACTGGGATCGGATGGGCTGGCCAGCCATATTAGTACCCGCCCAAGAGCGTGTCGAGCGCTTCCTGAATCAAAGCCTGATGCGAGCCCATATTGGCAATGGGCCGACGCAGATCCGACGCGGGGACCGCACCCAAAGCCGTTGTGTTCATGATCACTTCTTTGCCCATGACGATCAACTGTGGGTTCAAACCACGCGCCGCTTTTTTGAACAATCGCGCCGAATTGAGGGGCACGACCACGCGGGTTTCGACCTCGATAAAAGTGTTTTGCACGTCCAGCAAAAAAGGTACTTCGGCTCGCTCATCAAGATCGGGGTTGGCGTAAACATCAAAGCGCGCCACGTCAATCCTGCTTTTTTCCATCGCCCAGGCTGCGCCCAAACGTGCGGTACTTTGCCAGCGGCAAGCCGTGCTCCCGGATGCGGGCGTTGTGAGCCGCAAACGCCTCCTGATTGTCCTCACGCCACTTTTCCCAATACCGCCGCTTGACTTCATGGGTCAGCAAGGCATCGACGGTTTGCGAGATGTTCAAACCCATCTCACGGGCCACCTCCAGCACCTTTGAGTTCAAGGTCAGATTGGCGGCTTTTTTTGGTGCATTGTCAAAATTAAGCATGAAGCTACCCCATAGGTTATGCGCTTATTTTATGCGCATCGTTGATGCCCGCAACACCCGCCCCGGGTTCATCAGGTTGTGCGGATCAAGTGCCGTTTTGATCGCCCGCATCATGCCAAGGGCGACCGGCGATTTGTGCTTTTCAAGCTCGTCGAGCTTCAAGCTGCCCACCCCGTGTTCAGCAGAGATCGAACCGCCAAATCGCATCACCGAGTCATAGACCAGCGTGTTGACCTG
>JANOOO010000220.1:0-2307 GCA_031421375.1 Polaromonas sp. | reverse complement strand
TCAGGACCGAAACCGGCTGGTGATCGGATAGCGCCAGTCCTTGCCGAAGCTGCGGTGGGTGACACGTATTCCGACCGGGGCCTGGCGGCGCTTGTATTCATTGACGCGAATCAGCCGGGCCACGCGTTCGACCAGTGCCCGCTCGAAACCGGCGGCGACGATGGTGTCAAAGCTCTCGTCGTTTTCCATGTAGCGCGACAAGATCGCGTCAAGCACCTCATAGGGCGGCAGGCTGTCCTGGTCGGTCTGGTCGGCGCGCAGCTCGGCGCTGGGCGGGCGCGTGATGATGCGCTCGGGAATCGGCGCGCTGCCAGTGCCGTAAGGATCGTTTTCGTTGCGCCAGCGCGCCAGCTGAAACACCCGGGTTTTCAGCACGTCCTTGATGACCGCAAAGCCTCCCGCCATGTCGCCGTAGAGCGTGCAGTAGCCCGTCGCCATTTCGCTCTTGTTGCCAGTCGTCAGCACGATGGAGCCGAACTTGTTCGACAGCGCCATCAAGAACACGCCGCGAATGCGGGCCTGGATATTTTCTTCCGTCGTGTCTTCGGGCAGGCCCTTGAACTCGCCTGCCAGCGACGCCTTGAACGCGTCGAACTCGGGCACGATGGAAATTTCGTCGTAACGCACCTGCATGCGCGCGGCCATCTCGCGTGCGTCAAGCCACGAAATGTCAGCCGTGTACGGCGACGGCATCATCACCGTGCGAACCTTGTCGGCCCCGATGGCATCGACGGCAATCGCCAGCACCAGCGCCGAATCGATGCCGCCCGACAAACCCAAAATCGCGCCAGGAAAGCCGTTTTTACCGAGGTAGTCGCGCACACCGAGCACCAGCGCGTCCCACAAGTCGGCTTCAGGCGCGCGTTCGGGCTCTACACTCGCTATCATTTTCAGAGCTGTATGCGTCCGTCCTGTCTCGATCAGGAAGCTGTTTTCCTTAAAACTCGCAGCTCGACCGGCAAGCGTGCCGTCAGCCAGCAACGCGAACGACCGGCCTTCAAAAACAATCTCGTCCTGCCCACCAACCAGGTGCGCATAGACCAGCGGCAAACCACAATCAAGCACACGCGCGCGCATCATCTGCTCGCGCTCGTCGCCCTTGCCGACGTGAAACGGCGAGGCGTTGATGACCACCAGCAGCTCGGCTCCCGCCTCTTTGGCCAGACGCGCCGGCTCTTCAAACCACGCGTCTTCGCAAATCAGCAGTCCGATGCGAACCCGCTCGCCGGACTCGGCCTCGCCCTCGACCTCAACCACGCAGGTGCCTTGCCCCGGCGTGAAGTAGCGCCGCTCGTCGAACACCTGGTAGTTGGGCAGTTCGCGCTTGGCATAAGTGGCAATCACGCGACCTTCGCGCAGCACGCGGGCGGCGTTGTGGCGCTGTTGCACGGCCACGCTTTTGGTACGCAGGCTTAGGGCCCCGTCGCCCTGCGTCGGCGTGCCGAGCACCAGCGTCAGGCCCTTTAACCCGGCCAGTTCGCGGGCTACGGTGTTCACGGCATCATCACAGGCGGCAATAAATGAAGGCCGCAAGAACAGGTCTTCTGCGGCGTAGCCGCAAATCGCCAGTTCGGGCGTGACGACCAGTCGAACACCGTCGGCGTAGGCCAGACGGGCAGCGGCTATGATTTTTTGCGCGTTACCCGTCATGTCGCCGACGCAGTAATTCAATTGGGCGACACAGATTTTGAGAGTCATGAAAAAACACAGTTCCTGGTGGACAGCGTCGGCCTCTGGCAGCGCCGGCCGGGGCAAACTTCCCGCTAATTCAGCAACGATGAGAGCATGGCTTGGCTAAAAAAGATTATGTCATTCGGGTGCTGGCTTCGCCCTGCGACGTGGATGCCGACGCGTGGAATGCGCTGCTGGCCGCACAAACGCCGCACGAAGCCCCCAGCCCCTTCATGCGACACGAATACCTCGCCGCCATGCACGCCAGCGGCAGCGCCGTGGCAAAAACCGGCTGGACGCCGCGCTTCATCACGCTGTGGCTGGGCGATGTGCTTGCCGGTGCCTGCGCGCTCTATTTGAAAAGTCATTCTTACGGCGAGTACGTCTTCGACTGGGCCTGGGCCAACGCCTACGCCGAGCACGGCCTGCCCTACTACCCCAAAGCCTTGATCGCGCCGCCTTTCACCCCGGTCCCCGGCCCGCGACTGCTGGCTCGCAGCGCCGACGAACGCGTGCTGCTGCTGCAAGCGACGATTGCCTGGTGCAACGAACAAAAGCTGTCGTCGCTACACCTGCTTTTTGCCAGCGAGGACGATTTGGCCGCCTGCGCCGAAGCGGGCCTGATGCTGCGGCACA
>JANOOO010000219.1:0-6985 GCA_031421375.1 Polaromonas sp. | reverse complement strand
TGGGCTTTTCGGTCCTCTGGCGGCCACTGCAACCACCCCCGTGCCTGGCACGCCTGGATTTGCGGTCTTTAGCGTAGCGCGCGTATGAACGAAAAAGTGAAGAAAGCAAAAGAGCACAGCATGAATTTGATTCAAATCCTTGAGCAGGAAGAAATCGCCCGTCTCAACAAAACCATTCCCGTTTACGCACCGGGCGACACCGTCATCGTCAGCGTCAATGTGGTCGAAGGCACGCGCAAGCGGATGCAGGCATTTGAAGGCGTCGTGATTGCCAAGCGCAACCGCGGCCTTAACTCCAGCTTCATCGTGCGCAAAATCTCCAACGGTGAAGGCGTCGAGCGCACCTTTCAGGTTTACAGCCCACTGATCGCCAAGATCGAAGTCAAGCGCCGTGGTGACGTGCGCCGCGCCAAGCTTTACTACCTGCGCAGCCGCAGCGGCAAGTCCGCGCGTATCAAGGAAAAGCTTGGCGTCAAGGCCGCCTGAGTTTCTCGATCCATACCGCTGTAAGCGGCGTACCAGCCAACTAGCCGCTTACAGCGGCTTTTTGCATGGCGGGTGCAAACTCTGCTTACTTCTGAAGCTGCTAGCCCCATGAACCTCACCAAAGCGCTACCGCAATTCGATCCGCGCAGCATTCCGGTGCTGGGCATTGACGATCACCTAGCTGGCGTTCCCCCTGAGAAACTCACTGCGTCGGCGCTACGTGAGCGGTTTTTGAACCCGCCGGTCTGGACGCCCGAGCACAGCGGTGAGAGACGCTTCGGCAACCGGCTGCCTGCTGCGGCAGCGGTACTTTTGCCACTGGTGATGCGCGACGAGCTGATGCTGCTGCTGACCTTGCGCAGCGCGCATTTAACAACCCATTCCGGCCAGATTGCGCTGCCAGGCGGACGCACTGACGACACCGACCGCGACGCCACCCACACCGCGCTGCGCGAAGCCCAGGAGGAGATTGGCTTGCCGCACGACCACGTCGAGGTGCTGGGAACGCTTCCGATCTACGTGACCGGCACCGCGTACATCGTTACCCCGGTGGTCGCGCTGGTGCGACCGGGCTTCGAGGTGGTTGCGAACCCGCGCGAAGTGGCCGATGTGTTCGAGGTGCCGCTGGCTTATTTGATGAACCCGGCCAACCATCGGCGGCACGAAATGGAGTTTGACGGCGCGACGCGTCAGTGGCTGTCCATGCCTTATCTTGACGCCACTGTCAGACCCGACGCAGCGCAATCGGTCGAGCGCTTCATCTGGGGTTCCACGGCGGGGATGTTGCGCAATCTTTACCGTTTTCTTAGTGCTTGAACAGAGCGTGCTGTACCGCAGCTACTGAGGGGACTCCCTCTCATTGCAGCAGGGGCCGCGGAACCGGCTTTGCCGGGCCGCAGGCGCAGCGGCCCCTCGGGGGGCAGGAAGCGACACGAAGTGCGCGACCGTGGGGGCCACATACACCCGCGGCCTCCTCGGGGGGCAGGGAGCCACACGAAGTGGGCGACCGTGGGGGCTATGATTTGCCATGAGCTTTTTCGCGGTCTTGTTTGCCTTGATTCTGGAACAGGCGCGGCCATTGGCGCGTGGCAACTGGATACACGCTGGTTTGCGCCGGTGGGCGCGCTGGTCGCGCCGCAGCATCGACGCTGGTCGGTCGCATCTGGGCTGGATGGCCTGGACTGTGGCAGTCGTCGCGCCGTCTGCGCTGACGCTGGTCATTGACCTGCTGCTTTGGCAGGTTAACCCCCTGCTGGCCTTTTTGTGGAGCGTCGCCATCCTTTACGCGACGCTGGGCTTTCGCCAGTTCAGCCACCACTTCACCAACATTCGTGATGCGCTGGACGATGGCGACGAAGACGGCGCACGCGAGTTGCTCGCCGGGTGGCGACAGGTTGATTCGAGCGAGTTGCCACGCAGCGAGATTGTTCGTCATGTCATTGAGTACTCGGTTTTGGCGGCGCACCGCCACGTGTTCGGCGTACTTGGCTGGTTCTCACTGTTCGCGGCGCTTGGTTTCGGCCCGGCCGGCGCGGTGTTCTACCGGATGGCCGAGTTCGTCTCACGTTACTGGGTTTACCAAAGCAAGCGGCCTGGCGAAGGCGCCAGCCCGGCACTGCAGCGGGCGGCTGCGCGAGCCTGGGGCGTCATTGACTACGTGCCCGCCCGCATCACCTCACTCGGTTTTGCGGTTGTCGGCAGTTTTGAAGATGCGATTGACGCTTGGCGCACTTACATCCAGCAGTCCCGTTTGGGCAATGTGGGCAACATCGTTCAACACAATGACGGCGTCATTCTGGCGGCCACGTCCGGTGCGGTGAATGTGCAACTCGGCGGTATGGCGCTCAAGCCCCGCCCCGCCGGCCCGATTCGGGACGACAGGCCCACCGGCAGCGCAGGGCTGGATGGGGGCGGTATTGACGAGAGCACATCGACCGCGCCGCTGCCCGGCCGGCAGCCTGAAGTCGCTCACCTGCGCAGCATCGTCGGCCTGGTGTGGCGCTCGGTCGTGCTGTGGATGGTGCTGCTGGCGCTGTTGACGCTCGCGCGCTTGCTTGGCTGAGCTGCGCGCATCATTTCAGTTGCTATTAAATCAGGAGCTGCTTGCGCCCGTCTGTGCTGGACAGGCGGCATTTTTTGATGTGAAACAAGCAGTTAATTGCATTTCAATACCGGGTTTGCGACAGCTCGGCAAACAGCTCGCCGTACAGGCGATAGCGGCTGGGGCTGATGCGGTCTTCACCGCCTTTCGGGCTGACATTGGCAATCACGCCGCAGCCCGGCTCATGCAAATGCGTGCAGTTGTAGAACTTGCAGTTTTGCGCATGTGCGTGCAGGTCGGGCATGCAGCCTGCGAGCTGCATCGGCTCGATGTGATTGAGGCCGAACTCCTGAAAACCGGGTGAATCGATCAGGGCACTGGTGCGCGCTTCGTCGATCCAGTACAGCGTGGTGCTGGTTGTGGTGTGCTTGCCCGAATTGAGAGCCTGCGAAATCTCGGCCGTCAGCACCCTGGCCTGCGGCACCAGCAGATTCGTCAGACTGCTTTTGCCCGCGCCAGACGGTCCGAGAACCAAGGTTTTTTTGCCAGCCATCAAGGCCAGCAGTGAATCGGTTTGCGCCGCTGTTGCAGCGTCATCGGCAGGCTCGTCCGCCACTTTTGGCTTGATCGCCAACGGCAGCACGGTGTAGCCCATAGCCCGGTACGGTGCCAGCTTGGCCCAGGCCCGGCCAAACGGTTCAGTCAGATCGCTTTTGTTCAGCGCAATGACGGGCGCGATACGCGCTGCGGCTGCGGCTATCAGCGCGCGCGTCAGCTGGTTTTCTGAAAACTCGGGCTCGGCGGCGATCAGGATCAACACCTGGTCCAGGTTGGCTGCGAAGGACTTGGTCCGCATCTCGTCCTGCCGGTAAAACAGGTTGCGGCGCTCATCGATTTTCTCGATGGTGCCTTCGTCCTCGGTGGGAAGCCAGCGAATCCGGTCACCGACCACCGCCTGGTTTTTCTTGCCACGCGGGTGGCATATAAGGCGGCTGCCGCTGTCGGTTTCAACCAGTGCGTGCCGACCGAAACTGGCTACCACCAGGCCCGCTTGCGTGCCCGCCAGCCCGCCGGCGGGGTGTCGTGCAGGCTTGCTCAAGCCAGAAGGGCGTCAAGCCGGGCCGCGCAGAAAAAGTCGCTCGCTGAAATGCCGCCGACATCATGCGTGGAAAAGCGCACCGTGCATTGCTTGTAGCTCACGGCCAGGTCGGGGTGATGGTCTTCGGTGTGCGCGATGAAGGCCGATGCATTGACGAAGGCCATCGTCTCGTAATAGTTTTTGAAGCTGAAGGTTTTCTCCAGCGCATCGCCGATCAAGCGCCAGCCAGGAACCTGTTCGCCGTTGAGCTTGCTGAGCTGGGCGACCAGCTCGGTCGCGACTAGCAGCCGACGGTTTTGGTGCGCCGGGCTTTTCACGGCGCGACCCTTGCCGCCTGAAGCGGGGCCAGCGTCATCCGCCCGAGCCGCTCCGATGCGGGCGGGTGCGAATAGTAAAACTTCGCGAACACCGGATCAGGCGTCAGCGTGCTGGCGTTGTCCTGATAGAGCTTGAGCAGCGCGCTGCGCAAGTCCTGCGCGCCGGTTTGCGACACGGCATAGGCATCGGCTTCAAACTCATGCTTGCGTGAAAACCGCGCCATCACCGGCGAGACAAAAAAGCTGAACAAAGGCACCACCAGAAGAAAGAGCAGCAGCGCAATCGCCTCGTTGCCGCCGCCGACATTCGGCATGACGCCGAGGCCGGTGTAGAACCAGCTCTGTGACGACAGCCAGCCCAGCAAGGCAAAACCGATCAGGCTCAGTCCAAACAGCGACAGCACGCGTTTGATGATGTGTTTGTGCTTGAAATGACCCAGCTCGTGCGCCAGCACGGCATCGACTTCGTCCGGGTTCAATTGCTTGAGCAGCGTGTCATAAAAGACCACCCGCTTGGCTGCGCCAAAGCCGGTGAAATAGGCATTGGCATGTGCCGAACGCCGACTGCCGTCCATCACGAACAGACCCTTCGCAGCGAAGCCGCAGCGCTGCATCAGGGCCGTCACGCGCGCCTTGAGCGCTTCGTCGTCAAGCGGCTTGAATTTGTTGAAGAGCGGGGCGATGAGCGTGGGGTAAAGCGTCAAAACCAGCAGATTGAAAACCATCCACGCGCCCCAGGCCCAGAGCCACCAGAAGCGACCGGTGCTGCCCATCAGCCACAGCATCATGGCCACGAGCGGCAGGCCGATGACCACGCCCAGCAGTGTCGATTTCAGCAGGTCGGTGAACCACAACTTCAGGCTGGTTTGATTGAAGCCGAAACGCTCCTCAATTTTGAAGGTGCTGTAGAGCGTCCACGGCAGTTCAAGCAGGCCGCCGATCAGCGCGAACGCCGCGATCAGCGCAATTTGCGGTGCCAGCACACCGTAGTCGCCCAGCCCGCTTGCGCTGATCGCACGATTGAGCGAGTCGAGGCCGCCCAGCAGCGTCCAGCCAAGCAGAACGGCGGCTCCGAAGGCGATCTCGAACATCCCAAATCGCGCCTTGGTCACCGTGTAGTCGGCGGCTTTTTGATGCGAGGTCAGCGCGATGGTGCCGGCAAATGCGGCGGGCACCTGGTCGCGATGGCGCATCACATGGCGGACCTGTCTGGACGCCAGGTAAAACCTGGTCAGCAAGCCCACCACCAGCGCGGCAGCAAAGACAAAAGTAAAGGCAAGTGTGGTGTCAGTCATGAGAGGCAGTTTAGGCGATCAGCGAGAATCGTCCGATGCAAACTACCGATTCCCTACTCAAAAAATCCGACCAGAATCTGGTGTGGCTTGACTGTGAAATGACCGGGCTCGACCCTGAGAAAGAACGCCTGATCGAGATCGCCGTGATCATCACCGGCCCGCAACTGACGCCGCGTGTTGAGGGGCCGGTGCTGGCGATTCACCAGAGCGATGCGCTGCTTGACCAGATGGACGCGTGGAACAAAGGTACGCACGGCCGCAGTGGCTTGATTGACAAGGTCAAGGCCAGCGTTGTTGACGAGCCAGACGCTGAAGCACAGATTCTGGCTTTTGTCTCGAAGTACGTACCCAAGGCCACCTCGCCGCTGTGCGGTAACACCATCAGCCAGGACCGGCGCTTTCTGGTGAAGTACATGCCCAAACTGGAGGCGTTTTTTCACTATCGCAACATTGATGTCAGCACCCTCAAGGAGCTGGCCAAACGCTGGCGGCCCGAGGTCTATTCCGCTTTCAAAAAGCGCCAGAGCCACACGGCACTGGCCGACGTGCATGAGTCGATTGACGAGCTGGAGCACTACCGGCAACACTTCCTCAAGTAGAACGGCTCAATGCCCTTTGAATGCGCGGGCCACTGGTAATAACCCGGAGCGCATGCCATAATAGAAGGCTTGCAGCGGCAACCTAAGTGCTGCATTTGCACATCTACCTCACACTTTTGGGCCCTTTCTTTCAGGGTCACCGCTTCAGGGCTTTTTCAGCTTGACGCGAATATTCGTTTGATGGTTGATGTTTTATTAACCATGAACGAAGCCTCTTGCTACGCAGGGGGTGAAGTTTTCCTGCGCCGATTGCCCAACATTTGACGGCATGGCGCGCGGGTGATTAGTGAGAAAACATGACCGATTCTTTTGAGCCCCGTGATGACCGCGTGGCCGATACCAACTTCTTCGCCGACGAGGCCACCTCTGGCGCTGCTGTGCTTGCTGCTGTTTCTGTGCCTGACTTTTCCGACGCGCCAGCTGCCGTTGATTCGTCGCTGAACACCATTGCTGCCGAGCCCAACGGCTTCGTCAAACTGGGCCTGGCGCAAGAACTGCTCCAGGCTGTGGCTGACATGGGATTTACCCAGCCAACCGCCGTGCAGATGGCGACCATCCCGAAAGCCATGCAGGCGTTGGATGCAGACGTCAAGGCCGACCCCAAGGCCAAGTTCACCGATCTGCTGGTGTCCAGCCAGACCGGCAGCGGCAAGACCGCCGCCTTTTTGCTGCCGGTTTTGCACACCCTGCTCAAGCAGCAGGAGCAGGCCGAGCGTGACGAGCGTGCCGAGTTCGAGCGCCTGAGCGCAGAGGCCGTCGCCAAGGGCGAAGCGCCTTTGAAAAAGCCCAAGCGCAAAGACCCGACCAACATGCGCAACTTCAAGGCGGCCACCCCCGGTGCGCTGATCCTGTGCCCCACGCGCGAGCTGGCCCAGCAGGTTTGCGCCGACGCCATCGATCTGGTTCGCCATTGCCGTGGCCTGCGCATCGCCAATGTGGTCGGCGGCATTCCGTATCAGTTGCAAATTGCCAAACTGCAAAACGCCAACCTCGTCGTCGCCACGCCCGGCCGTCTGCTCGACTTGCAGCGCAGCATGCAGATCAAGCTCGACCAGGTGCAGTTTCTCGTCGTCGATGAGGCCGACCGCATGCTCGACCTCGGCTTTGCCGACGACCTGACCGAAGTCAACCAGCTCACCATCGAGCGC
>JANOOO010000218.1:0-5330 GCA_031421375.1 Polaromonas sp. | reverse complement strand
GAAGTCTGGTTTTCGGTCGGGCCGAAGGACGTTTTCCCCGAAACCTTCGGGCCGTTTTTGCTGGGCAACAGCGCCGTGCGCGAGGTCTTCATGCGGCATCACGCCGACCTGCTGCAAGCCCAGTTCTGGCAGAGCCACCAGGCGCGCATCCGCGACGGCCATGTGTTCGATGTGTTTCCATATGACCAGCACAAACGCTTCAGCCGCCGCCACCCCGGTGGCCGCGTGAGCGCTGCGCTGCCCTTGCAACTGCCACCCGAGCCGATGCTGACCGGCTTGAGTGGGCTCACCAGCTGAGCTCGCCTGCATTGCTTAATTGCGTCCCCAGCCCTTTTCACCCCACCCATTTGAAAGACCCATCATGCAAAACACCCCCACCGATCCCATCGTCATCCTCGGCGCAGCCCGCACCCCCATGGGCGCGTTTCAGGGCGACTTCTCCAGCCTGTCGGCGCATGACCTCGGCGGCGCGGCGATCAAGGCCGCCGTTGAACGCTCGGGCGTCGCGCCTGAAAAAATCGACGAGGTGTTGTTCGGCAACTGCCTGATGGCCGGCCAGGGCCAGGCACCGGCACGCCAGGCCGGGTTCAAGGGCGGTTTGCCGGCCAGCGCCGGTGCGGTCACGCTCTCAAAAATGTGCGGCTCGGGCATGGAGGCCACGCTGCTCGCGCATGACCAGCTCGTCGCCGGCAGCCGCGACGTGATGGTGACCGGCGGCATGGAGAGCATGACCAACGCGCCGCACCTGCTGCTCAAAGGGCGCAGCGGCGTGCGCATCGGCCATGACCGCATCTTTGACCACATGATGCTCGACGGCCTTGAAGACGCCTATGAGCCAGGCCGCGCGATGGGCACCTTCGGCGAGCAGTGCGCGGGCAAATACGAATTCACACGCGAGGCGCAAGACGCCTTTGCAATTGCCAGCGTGCAGCGCGCCAGGGCCGCCACCGAATCAGGCGCGTTCAAGGCCGAGATCACGCCGGTCACCGTCAAGGGCCGCAGCGGCGACACGGTGATCAGCATCGACGAAGGCCCGGGCAAGGTCAAGCTCGACAAGATCGCCACGTTGCGCCCCGCGTTCAAGAAAGACGGCACGATTACGGCGGCATCGAGCTCGTCGATCAATGACGGCGCGGCGGCGCTTGTATTGAGCCGCGCCTCGACCGCCAAAGAGCTGGGCGCAACTCCGCTGGCGCGCATCGTCGGCCACGCCACCTTCGCGCAGGAGCCCGAGTGGTTCACCACGGCACCGGTCGGCGCGGTCAACAAGCTGCTCAAAAAAATCGGCTGGCAAGTCAAAGATGTGGACCTGTGGGAAATCAACGAAGCCTTTGCCGTCGTGCCGATGGCGGCGATGAAGGAGCTGGGCATCAGCCACGACATCGTTAACGTCAACGGCGGTGCCTGCGCGCTGGGCCACCCGATTGGCGCGAGCGGTGCGCGCATCATCGTGACGCTGCTGCACGCGCTGAAGGCGCGCGGCTTGAAAAAAGGTGTCGCGACGCTGTGCATTGGTGGCGGTGAGGGGACTGCGCTGGCTGTCGAGTTGCTATAACTTTAGGAGCTGATTGCGCCCGTCCTGATTGGATGAATGCGGGTTTTGTACCTGAAAGAAGAGCGCTGGAGTGGCTTTTCCGTGCCAATCTTGGCTTCATAATCAGCCGGCAAGAGGTTGAAAATCAACCATTGAGTGGTTGATTTTCAACCATTAAACTAGCCAGATGCTGACTCGCCATATCGCCCCGCTGCTCGCCGACGCGCTTGCCGATACGCCCGTGGTCGTCGTCAACGGTGCCCGCCAGAGCGGCAAAAGCACGCTGGTGCAGTCGCTGGCGACGGCGAATGTCGCGCCCCGCCAGTACCTGACTCTTGATGACAACGCGGTACTCAGCGCGGCCCGCGCCGACCCGGCAGGCTTCATCAACGCACTGCAGGGGCCGGTCACGCTTGATGAGGTGCAGCGTGCGCCCGAGTTGTTCCTGGCCATCAAGGCCGCGGTGGACCGGCAACGCGAGCCCGGGCGGTTTTTGCTGACCGGCTCGGCCGACGTGCTGCTGCTGCCTGGCATCGCCGACTCGCTGGCCGGGCGCATGGAAGTGCTGTCGCTGTGGCCTCTGTCGAGCGCCGAAATCGACGCCAGCCCCGCGCTGAACCGGGCCGACCTGCTGTTTGCCGGCGATTGGCAGGCACTGAAAATTCCGCCCGTCGAGCGCGACGACCTCATCGAGCGAATTCTGGCCGGCGGCTTCCCCGATGCGGTTGCCCGCAGCACAGCGCGGCGGCGCGAAGCCTGGTTCGACAGCTACACGCAGGCGATCTTGCAGCGCGACGTGCGCGATCTTGCCAACATCGAGCAGCTGACGGAAATCCCCAACTTGCTGCAACTGATTGCCACGCGCAGCGCCCGTCTGCTCAATTTGGCCGAGCAGTCGCGCACGGCGGGCCTGCCGCAAAGCACGCTCAAACGTTACTTCGCGCTGCTGGAAATGCTGTTTCTGGTCGTGCGCCTGCCACCCTGGCAGCGTAACCCCGGCAAGCGGCTGGTCAAGGCACCCAAGGTGTTTTTGCCTGACAGCGGTTTGCTCGGCTACTTCACGGCGGCCACGCGCGACGGCTTGACTTCGCGTCCTGGCCTGCCGGGCGCGATGGTCGAAACTTTTGTGCTGACCGAGTTGCTCAAACACATTGCGTTCTCGCCGCAGCACCTCACGCTGCACCACTACCGCACGCAAACCGATATCGAGGTCGATTTCATTCTTGAAAATCGGCAGGGCCAGATCACCGGCATCGAAGTGAAGGCCAGCGCCACGGTCGATAGCAAAGACTTCAAGGGCCTGCGACATTTGCAGGACACCGAGGCGGCGATTTTCCAGCGCGGCATCGTGCTGTATGCCGGGCGCGAGCTGGTGCCGTTCGGCGAGAAGCTGTGGGCGGTGCCGCTGTCGGTCTGGTGGGGTGCTGCGAAAGCCGACGCAGCGCGCGGCTAGCGGCGACACTGATCCACATCGCGCATTCATCCATTTATTCAAGGAGAAAACCATGCCCATCACCACAGGCTTCCGCACCCTCGTCGATCAGGCCATGACCGAGGTCAAAACCTATTCGGTCGCCGAGGTGCAAGCCCGGCTCGCCGACCCAAAGGTGCAAATCGTCGATATCCGCGATCCGCGCGAGCTGACAGCGGGCACCGTCGTCGGCAGCTTCCACGCGCCCCGCGGCATGCTGGAGTTTTGGGTCGATCCGGCCTCGCCTTATTTCAAGCCGCTGTTTGCCGATGAAGCGAAGGAGTTCATTTTGTTTTGTGGCGCCGGCTGGCGCAGTGCGCTGGCCACCAAAACGCTGCAGGACATGGGCATGACGAACGTCGCTCACATCGATGGTGGTTACGCTGAGTGGCTCAAGCAAGGTGCGCCAACTGAAACCCTGGAAGAGCGCAAAGCGCAGAAACAAGCGAAGGCCGACAAGAATTGATGCAGGCGCGCCGCGCACCAACCGCCTGTCGCGCAAGCCCGCCCTGCCGCTCCGACATTACCAACCATTTCATCCACCAGGAAACATCACCATGACCCATCCAGCCCCTGCCGTCGATCTGTCACACCATTACGCCGATCTCGGCGACGTCCAGCTGCACTACGTCACCGCCGGCGCGGGCTTTCCCGTGGTGCTGCTGCATGGCTGGCCGCAGAGCTGGTACGAATGGCGCCATATCCTGCCGGAACTAGCGACGAAATACCGGGTGATCGCACCGGATTTGCGCGGCCTGGGCGATTCGTCCCGACCGCTCGAAGGCTACGACAAGAAAACCATAGCCAATGACATCTGGCGGCTGCTGCACGACCATCTGGGGCTCAAGGAATTCTTCCTGGTCGGCCATGACTGGGGCGGCCCCACCGCTTATGCCCTCTCCGCAGCGCATCCGGAAGCGGTGCGCAAGCTGGCCGTGCTGGACGTGACCATTCCGGGCGACGGCAGCACCAATTTCAGCCAGGGTGGCCGACGCTGGCACCACGCGTTCCATCAGACTGCCGATCTGCCCGAAGCGCTGATTGCGGGGCGCGAGGACATCTATTTCGGCTGGTTCTATCGCAATTGGGGGCATCATCCGAACGTCCTGTCCGCCGGGGACATCGCCGAATACCTCCGCATCTACAGCCAGCCGGGCGCCTTGCGGGCCGGGTTCTCCTACTACCGTAATCTCCCCCGCGACATCGCTGACAACGAAGCCATCGCCAAGACCTTCAAGCTGCCGATGCCGGTGCTGGCGCTGGGCGGCAACAACGCCTGGGGGCGCCGGATGGAAGTGTTGGAGTCCTTGCAGCGGGTAGCTAGTAATGTGCGCGGCGGGGTGATCGACCATTGCGGCCACTGGATGCCTGAGGAACAGCCACAGGTTCTGCTCCAGCATCTGCTGCCGTTTCTCGCCGAGGCATGAGTCTGGGCGCGGCTGCAGCGCTTTGCCCCTGCGGCAAGCTCAATTGCGCGAGCGTCCCTTGGCGACCGCTGGCTTATGCGCAGTGTTGTGGCCGCTACCTGGACGACTTTGCCGCCGCGCCCGCGCTGGATGCCGAATCGCTGATGCGCTCGCGCTACGCGGCTTTTGTGCTTGAACGCGCCGATTACCTGCTGGCGACCTGGCATGGCAGCACGCGCCCGCCGGGCGTCGAGTTCGACCCCGACGTGAAGTGGCTGGGGCTGGAAGTTCGGCAACACCGCCTGCTGGACGCCGCGCACGCCGAGGTCGAATTCGTCGCGCGGCACAAAAGCGCGGGCCGCCCTGCTGTGCGACTGCATGAGCGCAGCCGCTTCGTGCGCGAAGGCGGCCGCTGGCTGTATGTGGCTGGCGACCAGTTATAAAAACCGATTCAAGCCCAATAGATACGGGCGCAAGAAGCTCCTGAAATAATAGCAACTAGCTGGCTGCAGCGATACGGCGTCGTCGCATCCGGTAGCCACTTTGACCGCGGCGCATCAATGAAATGTGGCAACACCGTCGGAGTCTTGCTATACGCCGGCCGCACCCAGATTTATCATGGCGCATGACCACCGTTAAACCTCCCGCGCAGGCGCAGCAGCCATTGGCTGAAATATTAAAACCATGAAACCCTACCGCATTGGCTCGGGTGCCGGCTACGCAGGCGACCGCATCGACCCGGCACAAGATCTGGCCGAGCGCGGCCAGCTCGACGCGCTGGTGTTTGAATGCCTGGCCGAGCGCACGATTGCGCTGGCGCAACTGCGGCGCTTGCGCGACCCTGAACACGGCTACGACCCCTTGCTGCAGGCGCGCATGCGGGCCGTGCTGCCGGCCTGCGTGAGGCAGCGCACCACCG
>JANOOO010000217.1:0-3649 GCA_031421375.1 Polaromonas sp. | reverse complement strand
GGCCACGGCTGGCACGGCATTGCTGATGCGAGGCAGCACCTCGGGCGTGCCGAGGCTGGAGCGGAACGGGGCACTCAAGCTGCAAGCCGTGAGCAGCGAGGCGGCGGCCAGCATGAGCGAGGCGCTGCGACACGCTCGCAGGGGTGGAGAAGTGACTTCAGGATTTAAGTACATGGGGGAGTTCAATCCGAAAGTGTGCCCCAGATTCTTCTGGCAATAATTCGATGCGTCCGCCGTGCGCGGCGACATATTCCTGCACGATGGACAGGCCGATGCCGCTGCCGCGCGCGCCATCGGCGGGCTGGCGTTCACCCCGGTAAAAGGGCTCGAAGATGCGTTCCCGGTCGGCTGCGGCCACACCAGCGCCCTGGTCATGCAGCTCAATGCGAACCAGGCCCTGCAGCCTTTTAAGCTCAAGCCGGATCGTGCTTTTAAACGGCGCGTAGCGAATCGCGTTGGACAGCAGGTTGGCTACCGCCGTGCCGATTTTTTCGGCATCGATTTCGACTTTCACCGGCTCGCCCGCGACCACTACCGACAGCTCGCGCGCGCGCCACTGCAGGCGCTGCGCATCGACCTGGGCTTCCAGCAGCTCCAGCAGATCGACTGGCTGCCGGTTCAGGCGGCGCGCCTCGAAGGCGGCGGTGTTAAAGCGCAGCAGGTCTTCGATCTGGCCCTGCAGCACGGCGGTGTTGTGGCGCAGTATTTGCGCGATCTCGCGCTGCTCGCGGCTCAGCTCGCCGGCCACGCCGTCTTCAAGCAGCGAGACGCCTTCGCGCATCGACGCCAGCGGGGTTTTCAACTCGTGCGAGATATGCCGCAGAAAGCGCGCCTTGTCGGCGTCAAGCTCAACCAGCCGCAGCCGCAACCAGTTCAGCCGCTGGCCGACCAGCGCCAGGTCGGCCGGGCCGGCAATCGCAATGGCTTGATCGAGGCGGTTTTCGCCCAGGCCAATGATGGCGTTTTCAAGTTGGCGCAGCGGCCGCGTAAACCAGATGCCGAAAGCCAATGCCATCGCCACTGCCAGCACGATGGCCGAGGTCACCTGTCGCGTCAGGCTTTGCCGGCTGGCCTCCAGCCGGATTTTCAGCGTCTGGTTGCGCTGCTGGATGGCCTGCTGCACCTGCGCGGCGATGGTGGTGTTGATGCCCTCGAATTCCTGAAACTCCTGGGCTAGCTGGCGCTCGCGCTCGAGTGCCGTGCCGGCCGTGCCGGCCAGCAGGTTGCGTGCAATCTGCAACTGGGCGCGCCAGCGCGCGGCACTGGCGCGCAGCATGCCTTCGCCTTCGAGTTGGGCCACCACGTTGCTGGCGTCTTTCGCCTCGGCGGCGAAACGCTCGCGCAGCACCCGGTCGTCGAGCACCACTGACTGGCGCGAGCTGCGCTCCATCGACACGCTGCGCTCACGCAGCGAGCGTGCTGCATTGCTCAGATCAAGTGCGCGCGAGGCGTTGTCGCTGCTTTCGAGCGTCAATTCCTGCAGCGTCACCAGCGCGCGCAGCGAGGCTCCACCGAGCAATGCGGCGATCAGCAAAAAGGCGATGACGAGAAGCTGGCGGAACGAGAAACGCTGCAGCATGGAACGACGCAAGGCAGTGCGCGACGCGGCGTTCAGGCGAGGGCCAGAACCGTCTCGCCGTGAACCACCACTTCGCCACGCAGCGAGCGCATCGGCGCCTCAAGGATCCGCACATCGACGAGCTGGCCGATCAGGCGATCCGGGCCGTCGAACACCACCGGGCGATTGCATTCGGTTCGGCCGAACAGCGCGTTGGCGGTTTTGCGCGCCGGACCCTCGACCAGCACGCGCTGCACCGTGCCAAGCCGGCTGGCGCTGATGGCGCTGACACTCTGGTCTATGGCTGCCTGCAAGCGCTGCAAACGCTTGAGCTTGACGGCGTGCGGCGTGTCGTCGTGCAGCGCCGCCGCCGGCGTGCCGGGGCGCGGGCTATAGATAAAACTGAAGGACGCGTCGTAGCCCACGTCGTCAATCAGCTTCATCATCTTGCCGAAGTCGTCGTCGGTTTCGCCGGGAAAGCCGACGATGAAGTCGCTGCTCATCGCCAGATCGGGACGAATGGCGCGCAGTTTGCGAATCGTGCTTTTGTATTCCATCGCCGTGTAGCCGCGCTTCATGGCCATCAAAATGCGGTCGCTGCCGTGCTGCACGGGCAGGTGCAAATGGTTGACCAGCTTGGGCAGCCGCGCGTAAGCGTCGATCAGGCTTTGCGTGAACTCGTTCGGATGGCTGGTGACGTAGCGGATGCGGGCGATGCCGGGGATGTCGCTGACGTAGTCGAGCAGCGTGGCGAAGTCGGCAAGCTCCGCCGTGCCGCCCATCTTGCCCCGGTAGGCGTTGACGTTTTGCCCCAGCAGCGTGATTTCCTTGACGCCCTGGTCGGCTAGAGAGGCAACTTCAACCAGTACGTCTTCAAACGGCCGCGAGACCTCTTCACCGCGCGTGTACGGCACGACGCAGTAGCTGCAGTATTTGGAGCAGCCTTCCATGATGCTGACGAAAGCGCTCGCGCCATCGACTCTAGCCGGTGGCAGGTGGTCGAACTTTTCGATCTCGGGAAAGCTGATATCGACCTGCGGCTTGCCAAGGCTGATGCGCTGGCTCAGCAAGTCGGGCAGCCGGTGCAGCGTCTGCGGGCCGAACACCACATCGACATAAGGCGCGCGCTGGATGATGGCCGCGCCTTCCTGGCTCGCCACGCAGCCGCCGACGCCGATCAGCACGCCCTTGCTCTTGAGATGCTTGACGCGGCCCAGGTCGCTGAAGACCTTTTCTTGTGCCTTTTCGCGCACCGAGCAGGTGTTGAACAGGATCAGGTCGGCCTGCTCGACATCGTCGGTGGTCTCGTAGCCGTCGGCGGCGTGCAGCACGTCGGCCATCTTGCCCGAGTCGTAGTCGTTCATCTGGCAGCCAAAGGTGCGGATGAAGACCTTCTTGCTCGGCCGGGTGGTGTCGGTGGTCATGGACGGGTCCAGGTTTGGGTGTCGGGGTTGAAGCGCCAGGCTTGCGCTTGCTCGGGCGTCACGGGCCAAGGCTTGCGTGCGGCTTCAGCAGGGGTCAGCACCCACACGTCCAGCACCAGCCCGGTGGTGTCCAGTGTGTAGTGCACCAGCAGCGGGGCGCCGACGATCGCGCCCGACATCAGCAGCATGTTGTCAGCGCCCCGTATGCGTGCGCCGGGCGCCAGCCGCGCGACGCGGCCGTTGAGTTGGGCCTCGGGCGGCTGCGTCACGCGCAACTCGCCGCGCAAGGCGGTGGCCGGAAAGTTGCGCTGCAGTTGTGCAGCGATGGAGGCCGACAGCGCAGCCAAGGCCGCGAGCAGCATGACACAGCGAAGCATGGTGTGTATCCAGGGGCTGTGGAGGGGTCCCGGCGGGCCGGGCAAGCAGCGATTTTAGGCGCGCCAGCCTGCACCGCGCTTCGGCGTGCGCAGAAGCCGCTTGCTCAAGGTGTGTAGCTGGTCATTCGCGCTTGCCGATCTCGCGCACGGTTTGGGCCAGGCGCCGCGTATCGGTGTCCCACACGGGCTGAAACGCGGTGGCGTCCAGGTAGTCGAGCCGGCCGCCCGCACGGTTCAAGGCCTCGGCCAGGCCCGGCTGGGCCGCGGCCCGGCGCGCGGCGGCCCGCAGC
>JANOOO010000216.1:0-3508 GCA_031421375.1 Polaromonas sp. | reverse complement strand
TGCGAGAACTTCATCGCCTGATCGGCATAAACCGCCGCCAGCGCAATCACCACGGCGATGCCGGCCTGGTAGAACACCGCGCACAGCAGCAGGCGCTTGAAGTCGGTGTAAGGCTGGGCGGCGCGCCAGCTTGCCAGCAGCTCTGAGCGGGCAGACCGGCGCGCGCGACCGGCCCTGGCCTGCGGCAGGGCGCGCTCCTTCAGCAGCCAGAACGTCACGCAGGCGGCGGTGCCGTAAATCGCCGCAGTGATCAGCATCGTGACCGGAACAAACTGCGCTGCCGACTGGCCCTGCTTTTGCGCCGTCAGCACGTAAGCCAGGCACAGGCCCAGTGACAGCATGCCGCCGAAATAGCCGAAGCTCCAGCCCCAGCCCGAGACCTTGCCCAGCGCCTCGGGCCGCGCGAGTTCGGGCAAAAAAGCAGCAGTCAGCGACTCGCCGACCGAGTAGAAAAAGTTCGACAGCACGATGGCGAACACGGCCAATAGCAATCCGCCCGGCCCGGCCAGCGCCAGCGCAGCGGTTGCCAACACGCAGCCCGCCGTCGCCAGCATGAGCAGCCGCCGCTTGGCTGCATGCACGTCGGCCCATGCGCCGATAGCCGGCATCAACAGCAGCACCAGCAGGTTGGATGCCGACAATGCCAGCGTCCAGGCCAGCGTGCCCCAGGCCGCGCCCTGCGCCACCACGCCGATGAAATACACGTTGAACACCGCCGTCAGCACGACGGTGGTGTAGCCCGAGTTGGCGAAGTCATACATCGCCCAGCCAAAAACTTCGCGTCGGGCGACTCCGGGGTTGAGTGCGCGGGGGTCAAACAAAGCCATCGTTCCATCCTTCCATTTGTCGATCTTTCGTTGCGGCGGCGCTGCGAGGCCGGTTTTCTTGTAACTACTCAGGTCGGTTTGCGTTTAGATGCAATGCGCCCGTTTTGCTCCTTCCCCTTCCGGGGGAAGGTTGGGAAGGGGGCTCGACGTGTACGCTCCGGTTTTCGATAGATTGCGCCTGAACTGCCCCCACCCCCGCCCTCCCCCGAAAGGGGAGGGAGCAAGGACCTCCTGAAATAATAGCAACTGCTGCGCCCGCCAGCCGCTGCGCAGCGCGGCGGACGGCGACCGGCCCAGTTTAGGCGCGCCGCATGTAGCGCCGGGCCGGGTTGCTGGCCGTGCGAATGATTTTTCCCCGACTACACGCGCCAAAACCCGACCGCTACACTGCCAGTTCGCCCGAGCGCCGCCTGCGCTGCCACCTCTTTTTCGCCCCATGCCCCATCCGTCCGAACCCCAGACCGACTCAGCCAAATCTTCGACTCCCCCCGCTCTGGAGCCCGCCGCCTTCGACGAACTCGACACCATCCTTGACGACCTGCGGACCCGCTACGACGAAACGCCGCAATGGGAGTTTTGCGAGGGCTTCATGGCGGCGCTGATTTGCTCACGCCGCCCGATTGCAGAGCCAGAGTATTTGGCGGTGTTGCTCGACACGCCCGACGAGCCCGAATCTGACGCCGAGCCCACAGCCGATGCCGCGCCGTTTGCCAGCACCAACCAGCGCGCACGCTTCATGCGCCTCTGGCGACGCCGCTGGGACGAGGTGGTGACAGCTCTCGACACTGAGGTAGAGGAGCTGTGGGACGAACGCGCCTATGGCCCCGAAGTGATTGACGTGCGCGCGGCGGTGGCCGAAATGCCTGACGACGAGCGCGCCGATTTCGAGCGTGACCTGGGTAGCGAAGCGCTGCCGGCGTTTGCGCAGGTATGGGCGCTCGGCTTCATGTATGCGGTCGAAAGCTGGCCCGAAGACTGGGTGCCGCCCCGGGACAAGGAACACGCCAAGGGGCTGAACGATTCGCTCAACGCCATCGTCGCGCTGACTGACGACGACAGCGGCAAGCCCGAACTCTCGCCACTGTCAAAAGATGGCCCGCCCAGCGTCAGTCACGCCCGGCTCATGGCGTTTGGCGACGCAATCTGGGCCGTGTATGCGATGCGGGCGCTGTGGCAGACGCTCGGGCCGCGCGTTGAAACCGTACGCCGCGACAAGGCTCCGGGGCGCAACGACGCCTGCCCCTGCGGCAGCGGCAAGAAGTACAAGAAGTGTTGCGGAGCCGCTTGAGTCAACGCTGCACGCTTCACGACTGAAAAAACTTCAGCACCGCCTGCGCCGTTTCCACTGGCAATTCATCGGGTATGAAATGCCCGGCCGGCATGACTTGGCCCGTCACCCGGCCGCTGCACTGCGCCTGCCAGAGTTCGAGCGGCTTGAAGAGCCGGTGTACCACGCCGCGCTCGCCCCACAGCACCAGCATGTCGCACGCCACCTGCTCGCCGCGCGTGCGGCTGGCGCGGTCGTGCTCCAGGTCGATCCCCGCGCTGGCGCGGTAGTCTTCGCAGGCCGAATGCAGCGCCTCGGCGTTGCAAAAGCAGCGTTCGTACTCGGCCAGCGCGTACGGCTCGATGTAGCTTAAGCCCGCGCTGCCCCAACCGCCGAGCTTCGCGTGCAGATAGGCACGCGCCGTGTCAAGGTGATGGGCCCCCATCATGATTTCGGGCAGCGGTGCCGGCTGCAGCATGTGAAACCAGTGGTAGTAGGCGCGGGCAAAAGCCATGTAAGGCTCGCTCATGCCGGCGCCGTCGTACATATCGATGGTGGGCGCGATGTCGATGACGCAGAGTTTGCGCACGCGTGCGGCGCTGTCGAGTGCCAGCCGGTGCGCCACGCGTGCGCCCCGGTCGTGGCCGCAGACGAAGAATTGGTCAATGCCGAGCTCATCCATCACCAGGGCCATGTCGTGCGCCATGTTGCGCTTGCTGTAGTTGCTGTGGTCAGGCAGGCCGGGCGTTTTGGATGAATCGCCGTAGCCGCGCAGGTCAGGCAGCACCAGAAAGAAATGCTCGGCGAGAACCAGGGCTACGCGCCGCCACATCGCATGCGACTGCGGAAACCCATGCAGCAACAGCAGCGCGGGGCGCATCGGCTCGCCCGGCACGGTTTTGGAAAAGCGCACGTTGACTGAAGCGCCGTTGACTTCAAAACGGCGCGACTGAAAACCGGAGAACCAGCTGGCGGGTGGATTCATGATCGTTCTTTCTGAGGGACGGCCTTTGCAAACTAACAGTTCTGCAATCCGCTCATGCGCTCATGTAGCATAGGCCAGAGTCCGCATTTTGCGCAGCCAGCGGCAGGCACATAGACGGCTGACGTACATCGAACGTTGCATGCTGCATCCCTGTGTGGCGCGCTTCCCGGGTGTCACAATTGCTCCTCAGCAGCGGCCCCCGAATTTGATGCTGCATCGCTCGAGTCAGACCCCCAAGCCCCCCCCGACGCTGTGCACCCTATACGCCCCATTGACCCCGTCATCACCTTTCGCAACAGCCAGCTCGAAGCCGTTCGCGGCACGCTGGCCAACGTACAGCGTCGTTCGCTGGTGATGGAGATCTACAACCCCTATTCCATCGTGCAGGTCAGCGAGGTGCTCAGTGACCTCACGATCCGCTCGGGGGAG
>JANOOO010000215.1:0-1681 GCA_031421375.1 Polaromonas sp. | reverse complement strand
CTGCTTGGCGCGCAGGGCCTGCTGCTGATTGCGGTGTTGATCGGCGTCTGCGTGCCGCTGTTCAACGTGGCCTCGGTGTGGGCGATGGCGCGCCACGCGCAGCGCGGCGTCGGCTACGAGCTGCTGCGCAACCCGCTGATTCTGGCCACGGCAGCCGGGTTGGTCGCCAACTTGTTGGGCTTCAAGCTGCCAGTCTGGCTGGAGCCCACGGTCTCGCGCATCGGCGCGGCGTCGATTGCGCTGGGCCTGATGGCGGCCGGTGCCGGCATGCAATTCAACCATCTGGCACGGGCCAAAACACTGGCGATTGGCGTGCTGGCTATCCGCCACTTCCTGATTCCGCTGGTCGCCTTCGGCCTGGCGAAAGCCTTTAACTTGAGCCCTGAGCAGACCACGATTTTGCTGATCTTCTCGGCATTGCCCACCGCATCGAGCTGCTACGTGCTGGCGACCCGCATGGGCTATGACGGCGGCTATGTGGCCGGGCTGGTTACGCTTTCGACGCTGCTCGGGGTGCTGAGCCTGTCGTTCGCGCTCGGGGTGTTGCGCTGAGTCAGCGACCGGGCGAGGCGCGCAGCAACTGCCCCTCAAGAAGGTGATGCGTCTGAGGGCCGCAAAGTTTTAATAGGGCTCTCTAGAATGCGCCATGCCATTTTCCAAAGAACCCGCTTATGCACACGGCGCTGCGCCTGCAGCCATCTCCACAACCGGCATTCTTTACTGCAACCTCGGCACGCCCGACGCGCCGACTGCCCCGGCGCTGCGTCGTTACCTCGCCGAATTCCTTGGCGATGCGCGCGTCGTCGAGATACCCAAACCGATCTGGTGGCTGATTCTTCACGGCATCATCCTGCGCGTTCGACCCAAAAAATCCGCCGCCAAATACGCCCGCATCTGGACACCAGACGGCTCGCCGCTGAAGGTCTGGACGCAAAAGCAAAGCGTGATGCTGCGCGGCTATCTGGGCCAGCGCGGCCACACCGTCGATGTGCGCTTTGCGATGCGTTATGGCAACCCGTCCATCCCTTCGCAGCTCGACGCGATGAAGGCCGATGGCGTGACGCGCATTTTGATCATGCCGGCCTACCCGCAATACAGCGGCACCACGACGGCCAGCGTTTTTGACGCGGTGTACAGCTGGGCCGCCCGCACGCGGCTGATCCCCGAGTTCCGCTTCGTTAACCAGTACCACGACGACGATGGCTACATCAGCGCGCTCGCCGCCAAGGTTCGCCGGCACTGGCAGAAAAACGGTCAGGCCGAAAAACTTGTGATGAGCTTTCATGGCGTGCCCGAGCGCACCTTGACGCTCGGCGACCCCTACCACTGCCAGTGCCATAAAACTGCGCGGCTGCTCGCTGAAAAACTGGGCCTCGCCAAAGACCGCTGGCAGCTGACATTTCAATCGCGCTTCGGCAAGGCCAAATGGCTGGAGCCCTACACCGAGCCGACGTTGATCAAGCTCGCGCAAACCGGTGTGAAAAGCGTCGATCTGATCTGCCCCGGCTTCACTGGCGATTGTCTTGAAACGCTAGAAGAAATTTCAATGGAAGCGCGCCATGCCTTCATGCAGGCGGGCGGCAAAGAATTTCATTACATCGACTGCCTGAACGACAGCCCGGAGTGGTTGGCCGGGCTGGCCGACTTCAGCGCATCGCAGCTCGCTGGCTGGCCAACGGGT
>JANOOO010000214.1:0-4725 GCA_031421375.1 Polaromonas sp. | reverse complement strand
ATCCGCGATCTGGCCAACGGCTTGCTGCGCGACCCGCTGCACATTCAGGTGACGCCGCGCAACACCACGGTGCAGCGCATCACGCAAACCATTCACCCGGTTGGCCGCAGCAAAAAGAAGGCGCTGCTGACGCACATCATCAACGAGCACAACTGGAGCCAGGTGCTGGTCTTCACGCGCACCAAGTTTGGTGCCAACAACGTCGCCGAGCACCTGACCAAAAACGGCATTGAAGCACTGGCGCTGCACGGCAACAAGAGCCAGACCGCCCGCACGCAGGCGCTGCAGGGCTTCAAAGACGGCACGATTCGCGCGCTGGTCGCGACCGACATTGCGGCGCGCGGCATCGACATCGACGAGCTGCCACACGTCGTCAACTACGAAATCCCGAACGTCAGCGAAGACTACGTTCACCGCATCGGCCGCACCGGCCGTGCCGGCAACAGCGGCGAAGCGGTCAGCCTGGTCTGCCTTGATGAAGAAGGCTTCATGCAAGACATTGAACGCTTCACCAGGCAGAATATTGAAAAAGTGATCGTTCCCGGCTTCGAGGCCGAACCCGGCGAACACGCCGAGCCGCTGGCGATGGGCCGGCAAACCATTTGGGGCGGCCTGGGCAAACCGCCAAGCCGCGACGTGATGCAGGCAGCGGCCAAGGCGGCACGCAGCGAGATGATGACGCGGATTCGCGATACCAAGGCTTCGCAGCCGGCTCGCGGTGCCAATAGTGGTGGCGGCGGTGGTGGCAACGCAGGCGGGCGCGGTCGCGGACCAGCTGGTGGCGGCGGTGGCGGCGGCAGCGGAGGCGGCAATTTCGGCCGTGGCCCGCGCACGCCGAATCCGGGCCAGCCACGCCAGAATACGGGCTACGGCGGCCAGCCTTCGGGCCAACCACGCCAGGCCCAAGCGCCTCGTCCGCAAGGCGATCAGCAACGTCAAGACCCACGCGGCCCACGCCCTGAACCACGCAGCGATGCACATCATGTCTTCGACGACCAGCAACCCGCCAGCCATGCCTCGTCAGGCTTCCCTTCTTCCGGCCAACCCACCGGCGGCAATCGCGGCGGCTTCCGGGGCGCACGTTCCGGCGGCGGCGGTGGCGGTGGTGGCGGCTCGAACGGCCCTGGTGGCCGGAGCAACGGGCCTCGTCGGCCGGGCGGTTCTAAACCGTTTACTGGCCGCTGATTTTTACGCGACGGTTCATGCCGTCGGGCGGCACCCGCCCGCGCTGCAGCACCCCAAGCTGGTCGCTCACACCGCAGCGACTTTCGACTCTCTCGCTCTCCCGGAATAAAACAGGCCGCTAACCCATAAGGGACGGGCGCAAGCAGCTCCTATTTTAATAGCGACTGATGTGTCTGGCTGTGGCGTGACGGGCGGGCTCTGCGATCAGTCAGCGCTACGTGCAGCATCAGCCCTGAACAAACAGAGTCTGAAGCGGATCGGGCCCGAGCTGACGGCTCCAGTGACCATGAATGGCGGGGTCAAAAACGGCACCTGGGGGCAGCAAATCAGCCGAGTAAAAATGCTCGCCCGGATTGAAGACCCGCGACACGCCGCCCTGCAGGCCGATCTCCATCTGGCCACTGAGGATGACCACCCACTGCGCTTTCGGCGAGCAGTGAAACTGGCTGCGAAAACCGACCGGGCTGTGGCGCAATTGGTAGCCGGTGGATGCAAACACCGGCGACAGCATCGATTGCGGCGTGCCTTCGCTCAGGGCAACCGGCTCATCGCGAAATTTGGCGCGGCCATCGCTGTCGGTGTAGAGGATGACCTTGGTGAAGGCGCTGGATGCGGTCAAGAGAATTCTCCGGTTGAAAGTTTGCGGTCGCGCTCGGCTTCAAGCCGGGGCAGTTGAATTGAAATCGATCAGCATCTTCAACGCCCGGCCCTTGTCGCCTGCCAGCTTGAAGGCGCATGGGGTCTCCGTCAATTGATAAGAAGACTTAAAGCGTCGCGGTGACGCCGCCATCGACGTACAAAATGTGACCGTTGACGAAGCGCGACGCATCGCTCGCCAGAAACACCGCAGCGCCGCCCAGGTCTTCAAGCTCACCCCAGCGCCGGCTCGGCGTGCGGCCAATCAGCCAGCGGCTGAACTCTTCGTCGGCTACCAGCTTTTGATTGAGCTCGGTCTTGAAATAACCCGGCCCCAAACCATTGACGTTGATGCCATACGGCCCCCAGTCAATGGCCATGCCCTTGGTCAGCATCTTGACCGCGCCTTTGCTGGCCGTGTAAGGCGCGATGCCCGGACGGCCCAGCTCGCTTTGCACCGAGCAGATGTTGATGATCTTTCCACGGCGGCGCTCGATCATTTTGAGCGCCACTGCACGCCCCATGAAGAACACGCTGTCAACATTGGTACGCATCAACTCGTGCCAATGCCCGGTTGTAAATTCATGCAGCGGCATGCGGCGCTGCATGCCGGCGTTGTTGACCAGGATGTCGATAGCCCCGATCACGCTTTCGATGTCGTCCACCGCGCTTTGAACCGCGCTGGCGTCTGTCACATCGAAGGCGCGGGCATGCACCAGCAGCCCTTCTGCGCGCAACACGCTGGCGCTTTGCTCAAGTTTGGCGGCGTCGCGCCCATTAAGAACCAGCGTGGCACCGGCCTGGCCGAGCGCACGCGCCAGCGCGAAGCCGATACCGGCAGACGAGCCGGTAATCAGCGCCAGTTGGCCATCAAGCCGAAAGGAGTGGGCTGGGGTCAAAGCGGGAGCCTTTACCAATACAACGCGTGAGCGCCCCGGTCACTCAACGCGCAGGCCACTGCCAGCGTCAAACACATGGCCTTTGCCAGCGGCCACACTGAGCATGATCCGCTCGTCCGGCTGGACGCTGGTACGCCCGTGCATCACGACGATCAGCTGTTCATCGCCAAGCTGCAGCAGCAATTCGGTCTCAGCGCCAGTCGGCTCCACCACGATGACCGTCGCCTCAATGCCCTCGCCGGTGAGCGAAATCGCCAGATCGGTTGGCCGGATGCCGTAACTGACAGCCTGCCCATCATGGCCTTGCGCGAGCGTCGCCACTGGCCAGTGGTTACCCTGCGCCTCGACCCAGCTGCGGCCCGGCTGCTGACGCAGCGTGCCTTTCAGCACGTTCATCGACGGCGATCCGATGAATTGGGCGACGAACAGATTGGTCGGTCGATCGAACAAGTCCAGCGGCGTGCCGATCTGCTCAATCAGGCCGTCTTGCATGACGACGATGCGGTCGGCCATCGTCATCGCCTCAATCTGATCATGCGTGACATAGACCGTGGTGGTCTTGAGCCGCTGATGCAGCGCCTTGATCTCGGCGCGCATCGCGACGCGCAGCTTGGCGTCCAGATTGGACAGCGGCTCATCGAACAGAAACACCTTGGGGTCACGCACAATGGCGCGCCCCATCGCCACGCGCTGGCGCTGCCCACCCGAAAGCTCGCGCGGCAAGCGCTCCAGCAGGGGTTCGAGATTCAAAATACGCGCCGCATTGCCAACGCGGGTGTTGATCAACCCGGCGTCGGCGTCGCGCAGCTTCAGGCTGAAAGCCATGTTCTCACGCACCGTCATGTGCGGATAAAGCGCATAGCTCTGAAACACCATCGCGATGTCGCGGTCCTTCGATTCAAGATCGTTGATGACTTTGCCGTCGATGGCGATTTCGCCGCTGGTGATTTCTTCCAGGCCGGCCAGCATGCGCAACAGGGTTGATTTGCCGCAGCCCGAGGGCCCGACCAGCACGACAAACTCGCCATCGGCAATGTCAAAACTGATGCCGTGAATGATCTTGATCTTGCCGAAGGATTTTTCAATATTGCGAAATGAAACGCTTGCCATGAGATTGCTTTCTTGAGCAGTTGAGGACAGAGCTGGTTCGCTTCGCGTAACTGCGGTCTGTCCCGCAAAGTTTCAGGCTTTCACGGCGCCGGCCGTCAGGCCCGACACCATGTAGCGCTTGAAGGCGTAATAAATTGCCGCCGGCGGCAGCGCGTAAATCAGGCCGGTGGTCATCAGCAACTCCCACGGCGAATCATCGGCCGACGTGAAATGCCCCAAGGCCACGGCGAGCGTCAAGGTGCTGTCCTTGGACAGCAGCAAGAAGGCGTAGAGGTATTCGTTCCAGGCCAGCAGCAGCGCATAGGTGCCCACCGCCACCAGCGAGGGAACCATCAAGGGCAGGTAAACCAGGCGGAACAGTTGCAAGGCGGTTGCGCCATCCATCCTGGCGGCTTCGTCGAGCTCATAGGGCAGCTTGTCGGATGCCTGCTTGAGCACCCAAATGCAGTATGGCGAGGCAATCGTGACCATCGCCAGAATCAGCGCCCACTGGTTGTTGAGCAAGCCGTAGTTGCCCATGGTCTTGTACATGGGCACAGCCAGGAAGGCCGCCGGAATGAAATAGGTGAACAAGGCCAGGTTCATGACGGTGCGGCCGCCGCGCACCTTCAGCCGGCTGATCGCAAACGCGGCCGCGGTGGAGATGGCCAGCGTCAAGAAGCCAACCGACAAAGCGATCACCAACGAGTTGCCCATCTGCACCCAGAAGTGGTCGAGGTAGAAGTGCTTTTGCCCGAACACAAAGACGAAGTTGTCCAGCGTCGGGTTCTTCGGCCAGAGCCGTCCCGTGGTCGCCTGGTCACGCGGCGAGATTGCGAACAGCACCATGTGATAGATCGGGATGATGGTCCACAGCAACACCGGAATGCCAATCAGCAGCAGCTTGGCCTCGGTG
>JANOOO010000213.1:0-4833 GCA_031421375.1 Polaromonas sp. | reverse complement strand
AATCCAGGTGAGCATGGCGGTGGTCGTGGTCTTGCCGTGGGTGCCGGCCACGGCCAGCACGTGGCGGCCGCGCAGCACGTTTTCGGCCAGCCACTGCGGGCCGCTGGTATAGGCCGCGCCGCTGTCGAGGATGGCCTCCATCAACGGGTAGCGCGATGTGCCATCAGCCAGCCGGGCACGCGAAACCACATTGCCAACGACAAAAATATCGGGTTTGAACGCGAGCTGGCTGGCGCTGTAGCCCTCAATCAGATCAATGCCCAGACTGCGCAGCTGGTCGCTCATCGGCGGATAGACGCCGGTGTCACAGCCGGTAACGCGATGGCCGGCCTCGCGTGCCAGTGCAGCCAGCCCGCCCATAAACGTGCCGCAGATGCCCAGGATGTGTAGATGCATGGGTTGCATTTTAGGGATGCGGGCTGGGGCGGCCTGCCCGCGGTGCAAACGGGGTGCGTGCGTTCGCGGGAGATCGATAAATTCAAGAGAAATAGGCTGTTTGACCACGCTGAACGGGTGCAAGGAGCTACGAAATAGATAGCAATTGTGCGGGGTATCAGTGGGGGCGTTTGACAATGCCGGCGCATCTGCAGATGCAAGCAAGCGCGGCCCGGTTGACAATGTGACGCTGCGCCCCAATCGCCGTCGGCGGTGCAGCACTCAGGGTATTAGGCGGTACACACGCACATTCTTGCTATCGCCGCGCCGGCTTTTTTACTTCGTCAAACTTCTTTCCATGCTGCAAACGATCAAAACCCAAATCGCGGCCAGCGCAGCGGCCCTGGTTGTTGAAGAGGGTCTGGAATACGGCCCGGCCAAGCGCCGCGCCGTCAAGCAATTGGGCTTGCCAGCCCGCAGCGAACTACCGGGCAACGATGAGATCGAAGATGCGGTGCGCGAATACATTTCGGTGTTTTGCGCTGACAGCCAGCCGGTCGAGCTGGCCGCGCTGCGTGAGCTCGCCTTGACCTGGATGCGGCGCATGACCGGGTTCAGGCCGTATCTGGCGGGTGCGGTGTGGCATGGCACGGCTACGCGGCTGTCCGACATTTACATCCAGCTTTTCTGCGATGACCCCAAATCAGCGGAGATCGCCCTGATCGAGCACAACGTGGCTTACGAGCCCCGCACCGTGACTGGTTTCACCGGAGACAGCGTGGAGGCGCTAAGCCTGCACTGCGTCTGCAAGCCGCTTAACGTTAGCGTCGGCCTGCATCTGCTGGTCTATGACCATGACGACCTGCGCGGCGCGCTGCGGCCAGACGCGAAAGGCCGGGTGCCGCGCGGCGACACGCGAGCCGTCGAGACATTGTTGGCAGATTTGAAAGCGGATTGAACTATGAACAGGCGCAATATGGTTTTGGGCGTTGCAGCGGCGCTGGCGGGCGCAGCGGGAGTCGGCGTGGCCTGGTGGCAGCAAAACCAGGAACGAGTTGAAGCTCAGGAAGCGGCGAAAAATTCCGCAGCTGGTTCAGTTGCTGGCGCTGGCTCGGCCCAGCCGGGGACGCATGACCTGAGCGCAGATGCCATCCGCGATTTCTGGATGCTGAGCTTTGACAGCCCGGATGGCCAGCCACTTGCAATGGCCAGTTTGCGCGGCAAGCCGCTGCTGGTTAATTTTTGGGCCACCTGGTGCCCACCGTGCATCGAGGAGTTGCCGTTACTTGACAGCTTTTACCGCACAAATAAAGGCAAAGGCTGGCAGGTTCTGGGATTGGCCGTTGATCAGCCCAGCGCGGTGCGGCAGTGGTTACAGCGCAAGCCACTGGCTTTTCCGGTCGGGATGGCCGGCTTCGAAGGCACCCAGCTGGTGAAGTCGCTGGGCAATGCGTCCGGCAGTCTGCCGTTTTCGATCGTCTTGAGCTCAGCGGGGAGCCTCATTGCACGCAAGACTGGCAAAGTTACGCCCGAAGAGCTGGCGCAGTGGGCTGGGCGAGTTTGAGGTTCAGAACAAGGTTCGGCTAGTTTGAGGCGACGATAAATTTATAAAAATGTCAATGCTTATTAGAAAGTCTGTCAGACAATGCCTCGACTTTGAGTCAGAGTAGTTGCGATTTTGCAGATATGCATGCGCTACACTTCGACTTTCGCGTATGAACCGCATCTCAGCGCTTTTTACAATTGGTATCGATAAAAGTGCGATGATCAATTTAAGCCCAAGAAGCGCAAAGTAACGCAAAATTAGACGCAGTTCCGGCTTATCTGCCGGCTACCCGAGAGGCGGGCAGTTTCCAGGTCAGGGTGACGCTGAAAATAGCCTTTTGCCCTCTATTTGAAGGATGCCCCCATGGATTTGCGAAAACTTAAGACCCTGATTGATCTGGTGTCGGAATCCAACGTGTCCGAGCTGGAGATCACCGAAGCGGAGGGCACCGTCCGCATTGTCAAAGCCAGCAACGCGCCCCTCATCACGCAGGCTCCCGCTGCCAACACGGTGGCCGTGCCGATTGCGGCCTTCGCGCCCGCCGTCGTTGAGCCGCCCCCGCCGCCGCCCCAGGCCGCCGGGCACATCGTCAAATCGCCCATGGTTGGCACGTTCTATCGCTCGGCCAGTCCGGGAGCCAAAGCCTTCTTTGAAGTGGGCAACAGCGTTAAAGAGGGCGAAACCGTCTGCATCATTGAGGCCATGAAAATCCTCAACGAGATTGAGGCCGACAAATCAGGAACGATCATCAAGGTGATGTGCGAGGACGGCCAGGCCGTTGAGTACGGCCAACCCTTGTTCCTGATCGCGTGATTGAGTTCGGTGGCGATTTTTACAACCGTCAGACAGCTTTAAGCGCGCATGTTTAAAAAAATACTGATAGCCAACCGCGGCGAAATTGCCTTGCGCATCCAGCGCGCCTGCCGGGAGCTGGGCATCAAGGCGGTCATGGTGTATTCCGAAGCTGACCGCGAAGCCAAGTACATCAAGCTCGCCGACGAGGCCGTCTGCATCGGCCCGGCTGCGTCGGCGCAGAGTTACCTCAACATGCCCGCCATCATCTCGGCCGCCGAGGTCACTGACGCCGAGGCGATTCACCCCGGCTATGGGTTCTTGAGCGAGAACGCCGACTTTGCCGAGCGGGTTGAGCAAAGCGGCTTTCAGTTTATTGGCCCGTCGCCTGATTCGATCCGGCTCATGGGAGACAAGGTTTCGGCCAAACAGGCCATGCTCAAAGCTGGTGTGCCCTGCGTTCCGGGCTCCGAAGGCGTGCTTCCCGACGACCCGGCTGCGGTCAAACGCATTGCCAAACAGGTTGGCTACCCGGTCATCATCAAGGCCGCTGGCGGCGGAGGCGGGCGCGGCATGCGTGTGGTTCACACCGAGGCGGCGCTGATCAACGCGGTGCAAACCACCAAAGCCGAGGCCGCAGCCGCTTTTGGCAACCCGGCGGTGTACATGGAGAAATTCCTGCAAAACCCCCGGCACGTTGAAATTCAGGTCATGGCTGACCAGTACAAAAACGCGGTCTGGCTCGGCGAGCGCGA
Source organism: Polaromonas sp. (assembly GCA_031421375.1). GTDB lineage: Bacteria > Pseudomonadota > Gammaproteobacteria > Burkholderiales > Burkholderiaceae_C > Polaromonas. Next base: position 1,365 of record JANOOO010000213.1, on the reverse strand, counting down.
CTGCTCGATGCAGCGTCGCCACCAGAAGATCATTGAAGAAGCGCCGGCACCGGGCATTGCGCGCAAGTTGATTGAACGCATTGGCGAGCGCTGCGTGGCGGCGGTCAAGAAAATGGGCTACCGGGGTGCGGGCACGTTCGAGTTTTTGTTTGAAAACGGCGAGTTTTACTTCATCGAAATGAACACCCGCCTGCAGGTTGAGCACCCGGTGACGGAGTGGATCACCGGCGTGGACATTGTGCGGACCCAGATCATGGTGGCTGCTGGCGAACGGCTGCCCTTTGCGCAGCGCGACATCCAGCTCAAGGGTCACGCGATCGAATGCCGCATCAACGCCGAAGACCCCTATAAATTCACGCCCTCGCCAGGGCGTATCACCACCTGGCATACGCCGGGCGGACCGGGCGTGCGCGTCGATTCGCATATTTACGCCAACTATTTTGTACCGCCGAACTACGACTCCATGATCGGGAAAATCATTGTTTATGGCGACACGCGCGCGCAGGCGCTGGCCCGCATGCGCACTGCGCTGGCCGAGACCGTCGTTGAGGGCATCAACACCAACATTGCGCTGCACCGCGAATTGATGGTCGATGCCAAGTTCGTCGATGGCGGCACCAATATCCATTACCTCGAAGAATGGCTGGCCAAACGGGCCCGCTGATGCCCACACGGTGGATGTGGCCCCCGCAGTCGTTTGCTTCGCGTAACTCCCTGCCCCCGGAGGGGGCCGCTGCGCCTGCGGCCCGGCGAAGCCGGTTCCGCGGCCCCTGCTGGGTGAAGATTCCCCGGCTTACTCCCTCTCCCTCCGGGAGAGGGCTGGGGTGAGGGCTCTGCGCTTGCCCTGCCCACGAAGGAGCCCCGGCTTCAATGAAATGCTTGCTGATAAATCATGTTTGAACTGATCTTGTTGTCCCCGGTGGGCAGTGTGGACGAGCTCAGCGATGCACTGGAGGCGCTTGATGCGCTGAGCGTATCGGTCGAAGATGCTGACGCCCATACTGCCGATGAGCAGGCTCTGTTCGGCGAGCCGGGCATGCCACCTCCGCAAGCCGGCTGGGCGCGCTCGCGCGTCGTAGCGCTGTTTGCGACTGAAGCGCTGGCCCGAAGCGCCAGTAGCCTGCTGTCAGCCCAGGATTTTTTTACCGACTGCCAGCAGGTCGCCCTGCAAGCCGTGCCTGATCAGGATTGGGTCCGCCTGACGCAGACGCAGTTCACGCCCGTCGAGATCACGCCCACGTTCTGGATCGTGCCGACCTGGCATGAGCCACCCGCGCAAGCGAGCCGGGTCATCCGGCTTGACCCTGGATTGGCCTTCGGCACCGGAACGCACCCGACGACACGCATGTGCTTGCGCTGGATCAG
>JANOOO010000212.1:0-2023 GCA_031421375.1 Polaromonas sp. | reverse complement strand
ATGCGCAGAGTCGGCTGGCCGACGCCGACCGGCACGCTCTGGCCTTCCTTGCCGCAGGTGCCGACGCCGCTGTCGAGCCGCATGTCGTTGCCGATCATCGTCACGCGAGTCAGCGAGTCGGGACCGTTGCCAACAATGGTTGCACCCTTGACCGGGTACTGAATCTTGCCGTTTTCAACCCAATAGGCTTCGCTCGCCGAGAAGACAAACTTGCCCGAGGTGATATCGACCTGGCCGCCGCCGAAGTTGCTGGCGTACAAGCCTTTTTTGATGCTGGCAATGATCTCTTCAGGCGCCTTGTCGCCGCCGAGCATGTAGGTGTTGGTCATGCGCGGCATCGGCACATGCGCGTAGCTCTCGCGTCGGCCGTTGCCGGTCGGCTTGACCTTCATCAGCCGCGCGTTCAGCGAATCCTGGATGTAGCCTTTCAAAATACCGTCTTCAATCAGCACGTTGCGCTGACTGGCGTGGCCCTCGTCGTCAATGTTGAGCGAGCCGCGGCGGTCGGCGATGGTGCCGTCGTCGAGCACGGTGACGCCCTTGGCCGCCACGCGCTGGCCGATGCGGCCTGAAAACGCGCTCGAACCCTTGCGGTTGAAGTCACCTTCCAGGCCGTGGCCGATGGCTTCGTGCAGCAAAATTCCAGGCCAGCCCGAACCGAGCACCACCGTCATCTGGCCAGCTGGCGCGGGCCGCGCTTCGAGATTCGTCAATGCCGCCTTGACCGCGTCGCCGACGTATTCGGCAATTTGCGCATCGTCGAAATAGGCCAGGCCGAAGCGGCCACCGCCGCCGCCCGAGCCGACTTCGCGGCGGCTCTTGCCCGCCACTTTTTGCTCGGCGATCACCGTGACCGACAGCCGGACCAACGGCCGAACGTCAGCGGCCAGCGTGCCGTCAGCACGCGCGACCATCACCACGTCGTATTCGCTGGCCAGACCGGCCATGACCTGCACGATGCGCGGGTCTTTGGCCCTCGCCATTTTCTCGACCCGGCCGAGCAGCTCGATCTTGGCGCTGCTGCCGAGCGTGGCAATCGGGTCGAGGTCTTCATACAACGAGCGGCTGCTGGCGACCCGTGCCGCCGGCGTTTTGACGCGAGACGATTGGGCTGCTGCCGAAATGCTGCGCACGGTGCGTGCTGCATCGAGCAGTGAGGCTTCGGAAATATCGTCGGAATAAGCAAAGGCGGTTTTCTCGCCGCTGACGGCACGCACGCCGACGCCCTGGTCAATGCTGAACGAGCCGGTCTTGACGATGCCTTCTTCCAGGCTCCAGCCTTCGCTGCGGGTGTATTGAAAGTACAGGTCGGCGTCATCGACACCGTTGCTCATGATCTCGCCGAGCGCCCGGCTCAGGTGAGCCTGCGTCAGGCCGAAAGGTTTCAGCAGCAACTTTTCGGCGATGGCCAGACGCGCCGACGTGGACGCAGCCGTTGGCCGGGCGGTTGACGATTTCGTCGATGTGTTGAGCGGCGAGGCAGCGGATGAGCGAAGTGAGGTCATCGGGCGATTGTAGGGAGTCGGGCCTGTGGCTGGGGGCGCGGGGTCAAGCCGTCCCGGGCCTGCAGCGCCCACCTGGCTGCTGGCGCGCTTGATCAGCGAGTGCGGTCAGCGCATTCGCAAAACCTTCAGCAGCGCGCCATCGTCTTCGCCCGCCAGACCCGCCGCTGTGGCCTGTGCAAATACAGCGCTGGCCGCCGCACCGAGCGGGCCCGTAAAGCCAGCCTGCGCGGCGGCCTCAATTGCAAGCCGCGTGTCTTTTTCGAGCAGCGTCATGTGAGCGCGCGGCGCAAAGTCGCCCTCAATGGCTCGGTGCATCCGGTCCGAGCCGATCCAGCTCTGTCCACTTGATTGCTCAATGACAGCCAGCGTCGTGGCGGGATTCAGCCCCAAGCGCTCGGCCAGCGCCAGCGCCTCGGCAGCGCCGACTAAATTGATGCCCGCCAGCAGGTTGTTGACGAGCTTGGTGCGCGCCGCATCGCCGGGTTTCTCGCTGATAAAAAACACCGGCCGCGCCAGCG
>JANOOO010000211.1:0-1504 GCA_031421375.1 Polaromonas sp. | reverse complement strand
ATGCAGGAATCCAAAACGACGGTCTGCAACGTCGAAAAGGCATAAGGAATAGATCATGGCAAGAATGAAATTTGTTTGCGACGCCGAGCGTTGCATTGAGTGCAACGGTTGTGTCACCGCCTGCAAAAACGAAAACGAAGTCCCGTGGGGCGTCAACCGCCGTCGCGTGGTCACGCTCAATGACGGTGTTCCCGGCGAAAAATCTATTTCGGTGGCTTGCATGCATTGCAGTGATGCACCGTGTATGGCGGTTTGCCCGGTTAACTGCTTTTACCGCACCGACGAAGGTGTGGTCTTGCATGACAAAGACGTCTGCATCGGCTGCGGCTACTGCTCCTATGCCTGCCCGTTTGGCGCGCCGCAGTTTCCGGCGTCGGGCACCTTCGGCGTGCGCGGCAAGATGGACAAGTGCACGTTCTGCGCCGGTGGCCCCGAGGCCAACGGTAGCCAGGCCGAGTTTGAGAAATACGGCCGCAACCGGCTGGCCGAAGGCAAGCTGCCCGCCTGTGCCGAGCAGTGCTCAACCAAGGCTCTGCTGGCCGGTGACGGCGATGTGGTCGCTGACATCTTCCGCAACCGGGTGGTGCAGCGTGGCAAAGGGGCTGAGGTGTGGGGCTGGGGTACGGCCTATGGTTCCAGGCAGGCCGGTCAGCCGCGCGCAGGAGCCAAATCATGATGCGCCTGGTATTGTCTGCTGCTGCCGTCATGGCGCTGGCCGCCTGCGGCGATCAACCGCAAACTGCCGCCGGCGTCAAAAGCGATGTACCGGCGTTTCGGGGAGTTACAGGTCCCGGCAATCCCCACACTGCCCCGGGCTGGAAGGCCGGCGACAAGACCTCCTGGGAGCAGCAGCTCAAGACCCGTTTGCAGAACGGTCAAAACGAATACAACCGCATCAAATAACAGGGAGTTCTTATGCAACGCCCATCGCAAATACTCGCAGCATTATTTTTCACAGCGCTTGGCTGGTCCGCTGTTGTTTCGGCGCAGACCGCGCAGTCTGCGGCTCAAGCGGGTGCCCCGGCGGCGGCTGCAACGGCGGCCCCTGCGGCTGCGGTAGCCAAGGGTGGCATCCAGAGTGCGAATATCTTTGAAGTCAAGCCTGATGCTGACGCTGATCCGAACTATGCCAACCAGACCAATGCCGAGCGCACCAAGGTCCAGCCCGGCAACAACGCGCCGATGTGGCGCCAGGTCGGCGCGGGCGTCACCGGCTACAGCAGCCTGCCCAAAAGTGAAGCGCCCGAAGCCGGCAACCTGATTCAGCCTTTTGTGCAATACCCCGGTTCACGCCTGACCAATGCCGGTGAAGCTTGGCGGCAGGTGCGCAACAACTGGCTAATCCCTTATGGCGGGGCACTTTTGTTGATCGTGGCTGGTGCGATTGCACTGTTCTACTTTGGCAAGGGCAGCATCAAGCTGCATGGCGGTGAGACGGGCCGCAAGATCGAGCGCTTCACGCCGTTTGAGCGATCAGCGCATTGGGCCAATGCCATCGCGTTTT
>JANOOO010000210.1:0-13706 GCA_031421375.1 Polaromonas sp. | reverse complement strand
CCTTTTTGAAGGTAGATAGGATTTAATCATATCCAATTCAGGCCACCCGACGAGCCCCTGCTCACACAAGCCCCGGGTGGCCCTCACCCCTCGACAAACACCCTCGCCTTGCGCGGCGTCACGACCAGCATGTCGCCCTCTGCCAAGCCCATTTCGCGGTATTGCTGCGCGCTGATCTGCGCCTCGATCAGCCGGTCAGCCGACTGATTGCCGGTCTGCGTGGGGTCGTCGACAGGCCGCAGCTCCAGCCGCGCAATCGGGCCGATCACGATGGCGCGGTCAAGCCGGGCGACGATGCCCTCGCCCGTCGGGCTTTGAGCCGAATAGCGCTGCACGTCGAGGTCATGCGGGCGCACATAAGCAAACGCCTTCGCATCCTGCGCACCAGCGTGTTCAGGCGCGGCGATGCGCATACCCTCGACATGCACCTGGCCCTCATGGGCGCGTCCATGAAACAGATTCACGTCGCCCAAAAAGCCATAGACGAAGGGGCTCGCGGGGTGGTCCCAGACCTGTTGCGGCGAGCCGATCTGCTCGACCTTGCCGTGGTTCATCAGCACCACGCGGTCGGCGACTTCGAGCGCTTCTTCCTGGTCGTGCGTGACAAAAATGCTGGTGACGTGCAGGTCGTCATGCAGGCGGCGCAGCCAGCGGCGCAGCTCCTTGCGCACCTTGGCGTCGAGTGCGCCGAAGGGCTCGTCGAGCAGCAAGACCTTGGGCTCCACCGCCAGCGCGCGAGCCAGCGCAATGCGCTGGCGCTGGCCACCCGAGAGCTGCGACGGAAAGCGGTCGGCCAGCCAGTCGAGCTGCACCAGATTCAAAAGTGAATGCACTTTTTCTTTAATCTGCGCGTCGCTGGGCCGCTGCGCACGCGGCTTGACGCGCAGGCCGAAGGCGACGTTCTCGAACACCGTCATGTGGCGAAACAGCGCGTAGTGCTGGAAGACAAAGCCAACCTGACGTTCACGCACATGCACGTCGGTGGTGTCCTCGCCACTGAAGTGGATGCTGCCGCTGTCAGCGGTTTCCAGCCCGGCGATGATGCGCAGCAGCGTGGTTTTGCCGCAGCCCGAGGGCCCGAGCAGCGCGACCAGTTCACCCGAATCGATGTCGAGACTGACATCGCCGAGCGCCTGGAAGCTGCCGAAATGTTTGCTGACGTTGCGGATTTCGATGCTCATGATGGGTTGGCTCTTGGGGTGACTAGTTCGGTCAGGGGGCGCGGACGCTCGGGTGGCAACTGCGCCGCAGCCTTCAACTCGGCCTCCTGCTTCCACTCGGCGAACGATTTGATCGCCAGCGTCACCAGCGCCAGAATCGCCAGCAGCGAGGCCACAGCAAAGGCCGCCACCGACTGATACTCGTTGTACAAAATCTCGACGTGCAGCGGCAGCGTGTTGGTCTGCCCGCGTATGTGGCCAGACACCACCGACACCGCGCCAAACTCGCCCATCGCCCGCGCATTGCACAAAATAACGCCGTAGATCAGCGCCCATTTAATGTTGGGCAGCGTGACATACCAGAAGGTTTGCCAGCCGGTTGCGCCCAGCACGATGGCGGCTTGTTCTTCGTCATTGCCCTGCGCCTGCATCAGCGGAATCAGCTCGCGCGCGATGAAAGGAAAGGTCACGAACACGGTTGCCAGCACGATGCCGGGTATGGCAAAAATTATTTTGATGTCGTGCGCCGCCAGCCAGGGGCCGAACCAGCCTTGGGCACCGAAAACCAGAACGTAGATCAGCCCGACGACGACGGGCGAGATCGAAAACGGCAGATCGACCAGCGTCGTCAACACCGACTTGCCCCAGAACTCGTATTTGGCAATCGCCCAGGCAGCAGCCACGCCGAACACCAGGTTGAGCGGCACGGTGATAGCCGCTGTGATCAAGGTCAGCTTGATCGCGCTCCACGCGTCGGGCTCGCGCAGTGCCGCGAGGTAGGCATCCGATCCCTTGCGCAGCGCCTCGGTAAAAACGGCGGCGAGCGGCAGGATCAGGAACAGCACGACGAACGTCAGCGCCACCCCGATTAGCGTGTAGCGAACCCACGATGTTTCGGTCGTACTGGCGCGCCGTTGCGTTGTGGCGCTCATTGGAGGGACCCTAACGCGGAGGCTAGGTATTGTTTTTTCATGCTGGCGCCCCGGCCCGCCGCCGCTGCCAGCCCTGCAGCCCATTGATCACCAGCAGCAACGCGAACGAGATCAGCAGCATCACCAGCGCCACCGCCGTCGCGCCGGCAATGTCGTATTGCTCCAGCTTGCCGATGATGATGAGCGGCGCAATTTCGGAGACCATCGGCATGTTGCCGGCGATAAAAATCACCGAGCCGTATTCGCCGATCGCGCGCGCAAACGCCATCGCAAAACCGGTCAGCAGTGCGGGTGCAATGTGCGGCAGGATGACTTTGATAAAAATTTGCAGACGCGTCGCGCCGAGCGATGTTGCGGCTTCTTCGAGCTCTTTCTCGCTGTCTTCGAGCACCGGCTGCACCGTGCGCACGACAAAGGGCAGGCCAACAAAAATCAGCGCGATCACCACGCCAGCCGGCGTGAAGGCCAGCTTGATGCCCATCGGCTCCAGGTATTGGCCGACCCAGCCATTGCCGGCCAGCAGCGCAGTCAGCGCAATGCCGGCCACCGCAGTCGGCAGCGCGAAGGGCAAATCGACCAGCGCATCAACCAGTTTCTTGCCCGGGAATTTGTAGCGCACCAGCACCCAGGCCAGCAGCAAACCAAACACCAGGTTGACCGTTGCTGCGATCAGCGACGCACCGAAGGTCAGCTTGTACGCGGCCATCACACGCGGCGAGCTGATTGCTGTCCAGAACTGCTCAAAGGTCAGTGTGAAGGTTTTGAAGAACAGCGCCGATATCGGAATCAGCACGATCAGGCTCAGATAGGCCAGCGTGTAGCCGAGCGTTAAGCGAAAGCCCGGTAGCACACGCCGGGTTGCGCGTTTGGCCCCCGGCGGCGCTGGCACGGCATGAGCCTGCGCCGCGCCGACTGTGATCGCAACCATGACTTACTTGACGGTGTAGATCTTGTCGAACTGCCCACCGTCATTGAAGTGGACTTTTTGCGCCTCGCCAAGCGAGCCGAACATCTCCTGCACCGTGAACAGTTGCAGCGGCTTGAAGTTCGCGGCGTATTTTTTCAGCACGGCGGGTGAGCGCGGCCGCAGTGCATGTTTGGCGGCGATCTCCTGGCCTTCTTCGGAATAGAGGTAGTCGAGATAAGCCTTGGCCAGGTCGGCTGTACCCTTTTTTGCCACCGTGCGTTCGACGACCGCCACCGGGTTCTCGGCAACGATGCTGATGCTCGGGTAAATCGAATCGGCCTTGCCCGCGCCAAACTCTTTGGTGACAGACAGCACCTCGGATTCAAACGTGATCAACACGTCGCCGATATTGCGCTGCAAAAACACCGTGGTCGCATCGCGCCCGCCCTTGCCCAGAACCGGCACGTTTTTGTAGAGCTTGCCGACGAATTCGGCGGCCTGCGCATCGCTCGCACCTTTCTTTTTGGCGTAGCCCCAGGCAGCCAGGTAGGCATAGCGGCCGTTGCCGCCGGTCTTGGGGTTGACGACGATGACCTGAATGCCGGGCTTGATCAGATCGTCCCAGTCCTTGATGCCTTTCGGGTTGCCGGTGCGAACCAGGAACAGCATGGTCGAGGTCGTCGGTGAGGCGTTGCCCGGAAAGCGCTGCGCCCAGTCTTTGGCGACCACGCCGACTCCGGCCAAAAAGTCAATATCGGTCGAGGTGTTCATCGTCACCACGTCGGCGTCCAGCCCGTCGGCCACCGACCGCGCAATGGCGCTGGAGCCGCCGTGCGACTGGTCGATCTTCACGTCTTTGCCGGTGCTCTTTTTGTAGTGCGCTGTGAAGGCCGCGTTGTATTCTTTGTAGAACTCGCGCGCCACGTCGTAGGAACCGTTGAGCAGCGTTTGCGCGGGAGCCACAGCCGCCGCAACAGACAGGCTCAGCGCTGTCGCCAAGCGTTTGAAAATAGAGGTTCGTGAAGTCATGTGTTGTTGTCGGCTTACGTTAAACAGCCAAAATTGGGAAGGTTGGAAATCAGGTGCCGCGAGGGCAGCGCCTTGCTTGATCAGGGCGTGATTGTGTGAAGAATTTGTTCAAACTCAAAAGAATATAAAGCTCTTAATTTATTGATAAAAACGCATATGGAACTCTGATTCTCAGGTTCACACGGCTTGTGCAGGCCCGCTCGCTTGAGCTCTTTTGCAGTTCGAGCACCGCGATCCGCCTGCATCGCCACCGCGATAGACACGGCGATGCCAGCGTCGCGATAATTTGGCTCAACCCGAAGCACGGCATGGACCGCCTAATTTGAAAGTTTTCAATGAACGCCATCAAAAAAACCCGCAAACTCATTGAGACCGAGCCCACATCGCAAGCCGCCCAAACGCTGGCCGGCCTGGTGCGGGCGCTGGAGTCAGACGTGAAATTTGAGCTGGCTGATCTTTATGAACTCGACTACGACAATTTCAATCTCGCCATCGAGATACTCAAGGAGTGGCGTCTGGACCGTTACTACATGGGTAAGGCCAAGCTGCACGATTTGTCTGTTCACCTGGGCGAGCTGCAGCCCGCTCCGCCCGCCTAAGCATTCCTTCCGCGTCCCTGTTAATCACAAAATCGGCCTCTAACCCAATACCTACAGTCGTAAGAAGCTCCTTTTTTAATAGCAAGTAGGTGCCGCGCAGAGCGTGCAACCTACACTCGCCACCGGCACCCCGCATCCGGCTGCCTGGCGGACACGTCCGCCCTCTCATAAAAAATCCCGATTGCCCGCCATGTCGTTTGCTTCACTGGGCCTGTCGCCCGCTCTGCTCCGCGCCGCAGCCGACGAGGGCTACACCGCGCCCACGGCGATTCAGCAGACTGCGATACCGGCGGCGTTGCAGGGCCGCGACCTGATTGCTTCGGCGCAGACCGGTTCGGGCAAAACCGCCGCCTTCGTCCTGCCGGTGCTCCAGTACTGGGCCGAGACGGCTGCGCCGCCTTCACGCAGCCCGCGAATCTGCCACGCGCTGGTATTGGTGCCCACGCGGGAGCTGGCGGCGCAGGTGGCGCAACGCTTCGTCGCGCTGGCCCGGCATTTTCCGCTGCGCATCAAGGTGGCCACGCTTGTGGGCGGCGTCTCGGCTAATCCGCAGATGATGGCGCTGCGTGGCGGTGCCGACATCGTCGTTGCCACGCCGGGGCGGCTGCTTGATTTGATTGGCCAAAACGCGCTCAGCATTAAAGCGGTTCGCACGCTGGTGCTCGACGAGGCTGATCGCCTGCTTGATCTGGGCTTCGGCGAGGAGTTGACGAACATCCTGGCGCTGCTGCCTGCGCAGCGGCAGAACCTGCTCTTTTCGGCGACCTTTCCGGACGCCATCGCGCAACTTGCCGAAACGCATTTAAAAGACCCGGTTCGCATTGCAGTCGAGGCCGCAGCGGGCAGCGCGCCTGAGATCACCGCGCGTGCCGTACAGGTCGATGCGCCGCGCCGCACGCAGTTGCTGCGGCATTGGATCGCGAGCGAGAACTGGAGCCGCGTGCTGGAGGTTGTGGCCACCAAACACGCCGCCGAGATCGTCGCCGACAAACTGCGTAAAGCCGGCATCGAGGCCGAGCCCTTTCATGGTGAACTCAGCCAGGGCAAGCGCACGCAGGTGCTGCGCGATTTCAAGCTCGCTGCCGTCAAGGTGGTAATTGCCACCGACGTGGCGGCGCGCGGGCTTGACATTCAGGCGCTGCCGGTGGTCGTCAACTACGACCTGCCGCGTTCAGCCGTCGATTACACGCACCGCATTGGTCGCACCGGGCGTGCCGGCGAGCCTGGCCTTGCGCTGAGCTTTGTCAGCGCGGAGACCGAGGCGCATTTCAGGCTGATTGAAAAACGCCACGGTGTGCCAGTGCCGCGCGAACAGGTTGCGGGCTTTGAGCCGCTGGAGCTTGAAGGGGTGTCGCCTTTGACTCAGGTCAGCGATGCCAGTGGCGGCATCAAGGGCTTGAGGCCGAGCAAGAAAGACAAGCTGCGCGACGCGGCGCGCAAGCTGGCGGAAAAGTCACCTGCGGACGATTGAGTGCAGCGTGAAGCTCGTTTGGCTGGCTGGTTGAGGGGGGTGTTAAGGGGGTCTGGGATGGCGGCGCTCCGACCCGGAGCTGGCTCTTAGGAAATGGCTCTTACTGAGCGGGCGCTGGTTTCGTCGTTCGCTGTCCGTGGCGCGTCACCAGCTGGGCATAGAACTGCATCCCGCCTTCTTCGACGAGCGCGTCAATGCGCTCTGTCAAGGTGGCAAAGTGAACCGGCTCGGCGGCCGCTTCATCAGAGCCAAAGCGGCATTCGAAATCCCAAAAATCAACACCAGAGGGGAGTGGCCGGTTGCGCTCGCGTTTGACGTAACGACGAATGTCGTGTTTGGCAGCCTCAACCAGCCGGTCGCGGTTTTTACCCTCGACTCTCAATTGATAGGTTTTTTGCATGTTGAATCACCGAACTGGCGTAGCAATGACGGCCTTTTGCGTACACCAACAGGGCGGGCCGCAGTCGGCAAACTAAAAAAGGGGAATGTTTGACGAGGGGCCTGGGCAGAGTTGCCAGACCCCTCTGTGGCTCGCGGGCTATTCAGAAAGCGCAGAAAGCGCCCGCCCAGGCTGATGGGATCAGCCCGCCGCTTTCTCCAGGGCTTCGTCAAGCGCTTTGCACGAAGGCGAACACACCGCCTGTGATTTGCCCAGCACTTTGCGCGTACCCATGAGGGAGCGCGCACGGTGCTTGCCGCACATGAAGCACGACATGGTCGCGGCACCGAAGGAGGTGGTCGCAGCAAACGGGGAGCCGGACACCTTCGATTTGTAGCGCAAACCGTCAGCGAGGACGGCGGTTTTGGCGTCAGCTCTTGCCATTGTGATGTCTTCCTTATGTTGAATGTATTGAAAAGATGGAGCGTGATTCGGGGTTTTCAAGCAACCCCGTCCAGCATTGAATGCTAGGCTTTTTATAGCTGAACGCGCTCGTAGCTCTTGGGTTTAATCGCCATTTTACCGCGAAAGCGCAGGTCGGGTCTTACCCGGTTTGACGTTCGGGTCTTTTGGCTTCGCGCGGGGTCGGACACTCTGGCGCATTTTGGTGTTCACCCCGAAAACATTGCTAAAGTGATGCTGAGCCAACTCCCGGTTCACCGGCTCAGTTCAGCGACAAAGCCTGTATTTGATTTTAATTTTGAAAGCTCCTCGACATGACACGCATGGTCAATTGCATCAAGCTCGGCAAGCAGGCAGAAGGCATGGATTTTCCGCCCTACCCTGGCCCACTGGGAAAACGAATCTGGGAAGAAGTGAGCAAGGAAGCCTGGGCCGCCTGGATGAAACAGCAGACCATGCTGGTCAATGAAAACCGCCTCAATCTCGCCGACGCCAGAGCCCGCCAATACCTCGCCCGACAAATGGAAAACCATTTTTTCGGCAGCGGCGCAGACGCTGTGGCGGGCTACGTCCCGCCAAGCGCGTAGCAAGGGTGACCCTTTGCCTAAGCCCCAGCGGTCTGTGATCACGCGGACTCGGGCGGTCCACTGCGTTGCTTTTCTTGACAATAGCGATGCTATTGCCCGCGAAAAGCGCCTTGCGGCCCATCCCGATCCGCGCGCCACCGCCCCGCCGGGGTTAGGCAAAGGGCCACCTGAAAAAATGGTTTCGGTGCAAGCTCATATCGCGCAGCGATGTGAAGCGGCAAAGCCGCGTGCTGGAGCCAAAACCCGTCGGCAGCGGCGCAGACGCTGCGCTTGGCTACGTCCCGCCAAGCGCGTAGCGCTGAACAAGATGCATGTCCGAGCGCGTTGACTGGCAGGCTGACGGCACGCCAGAAGGCAGTCCGTTCAATCCCCGCTTCCACGACCGCTACCGCAGCGAGCAAGGCGGCATCGATCAAGCGCGTGAAGTCTTCTTGAAAGGTTGCGGCCTGCCAGGGCTTTGGGCTGGGCAACAGCACTGGTGCATTCTTGAAAACGGATTCGGGCTCGGGCTGAACTTTCTTGTCGCGTGGCAGGCATGGAAAGCCGCCCCCGAACGCCCGCGCCTGCTGCATTTCGTCTCGACCGAAGCCTATCCTGTCAGCGCAGCCGACATACTTCGGGCAGCCGCTGCCCAGCCTCAACTTCTGCCGCTGGCCGAGCAACTCGCTGCGCAATTCTGGGGCTTGCTGCCCGGCGTTCACCGGCTGGTTTTTGAAGATGGACTGATGTTGCTGACGCTGCTGGTCGGCGACGCAAAAGCCATGCTGCGCAAGCAGCATTTGCAGGCCGATTCGCTTTATCTTGACGGCTTCAGCCCCGACCGCAACCCCGACATGTGGGACTTGCAGGTCTGCAAAGCGCTGGCGCGCTGCTGCCGCCGGGGTGCGCGGCTGGCCACCTGGACTGTCGCGCGCAGCGTACGCGAGGCACTCACGCAGAGCGGCTTCGTCGTTGAAAAAGCGCCGGGGGTGGCACCGAAGCGCGACAGTCTGCAGGGCGAGTTCAATCCCCATTGGCCACTGCGGCATCACGCACTGACTGAGGCTGTGCGCGGGCCGGCCCGCTGCGTGGTGATCGGAGCCGGGCTGGCGGGTGCGGCTGTCGCCGCCAGCCTGGCCCGGCGCGGCTGGTCGGTGGTCGTGCTCGATGCGGCTGCGACTGCCGCCAGCGGCGCGTCGAGCCTGCCCGCGGGCGTGCTCGCTGCGCATGTCTCGCCCGACGACTCGGTGCTGTCCCGCCTGTCGCGCAGCGGCGTACGGGCCACGCTGCAGCAGCTGGAGGCACGCCTGCAGGCGGGACGTGACTGGCACCTTAGCGGCGTGCTGGAGCTCAGTCTTGGCGATTCGCCGCGCCGCCCGCCTGCCGCTTGGTTGACCGACGCCGAAGCGGGCGGCCAGGACGATATCGCTCAGGCCGCACAAGAATGGCTGTTGCCCGCTAACGCCGCACAGCTGGCCGACTGCCAGCTGGCCGCGAAGACACCTGCGCTATGGCATGTTCGCGCAGCTTGGGTCAAGCCGGCTGTGTTGGTGCAGTCGTGGCTGAGCACGCCGGGCGTGCAATTTCAAGCGGACGCGCAGGCGGCACGGCTCGTTTGCATCAGTCGCACCAATGAGACCAATAGGACCGATGGCATCAATGACATCAATGACATCATTAACAAGAGCGCAACCACGCCTGAAAACGAAGTCTGGCAGGTCCTGGATTCGGCCGACCGAGTCCTTTCCACGGCCGAGCTGGTGGTACTGGCTGCCGGGACTGCCACCGCCACGCTGGTCAGCTCTGCGCAATGGGCACGATCATCAGCGCTGAAAGAAGCGAAAGCCGAACCCGCTGAGGCCGATTCGCCAGCGGCAGGCGAAGCCTCAGCCCGCAGCCCAGCGCCTTCCCCATCGCTTCAATTGCCCCGCGCACTGGCCTTGCAGGCGGTGCGCGGGCAAGTTCTGTGGGGCTGGCACCTGCCGCCAGCGCACAACGTGAACCCCGTTCAACCCCGCCTTCCTGCCTTCCCTGTCAATGGCTCAGGCAGCCTGATAGCAACACTGCCAATGGCAGGCGGGACCGATGACGCGCAACAACCAGCCTGGCTGTTCGGCGCAACCTACGAGCGTGCAAACGCAGATGTGACAACCAGGGCAGAAGACGACGAAACAAACAAAAGCCGGCTCAGGCAGTTGCTGCCCGATTTAGCCGAAACGCTGCTGCAGGAAAAAACCAGCGCGGCCGCGCCAACGCAGTCCTGGGCGGGTGTGCGCTGCACCACACCGAACCGCCTGCCGGCCTTGGGACCGCTGCAGGCCCAGACCCGCACCGGCGAGCGCCAGATCGAAAGCGTTTGGCTGTGTGCCGGCATGGGTTCGCGGGGATTGAGCTTCGCTGCGCTTTGCGCCGAGGTATTGGCCGCCCGTCTGCATGCGGAGCCGATGCCGCTGGAAGACCGACTGGTCAATACGCTGCTGCAGCGCTACATGCCGCCAGCGACGCGTTGATGTATTTACGCCGGATCAGGCTTCAAGACGCCGAAACAGCGAGGCCACTTCGATCGGATCCAGCGGCTTGCGCATGCAGCCGCGGGCGCCGGCAAATCGACCCCGTAGCTGACTGAACCAGGACATCCGGTCCCCGGTCAGGACCAAGGCGGAAGCCAGCGTGGGCCAATGCTTTCTGGAAATCACTTGTGAAGCCAGATCCCAGCCGTCCATGTCTGGAAGATCGATGTTGAGCAGCACCAGGCGGTAACTGCGCGACTGCAGCAAATAAAGCGCTTCGCTACCGTTGGCGGCTTCGTCAGCTTGCAGCACGCCTGCCATCACGAGTCTGGCGCGCAGGTAATAACGCGCCTCCTGATCCGCATCAACGATGAGCGCCGGTACCGGCTTTGGCATGGAGCCGACGGCCTCGAGGGCAGCGGTATGCGTGTCCTCATCGGGCAGGAACTGGTCACTGCTGTAGTAGTGGGGGTCATCTGCGCTGACAACGTCATGCCCGGTCCCCGGCGCAGTGTGGGAGGGCGAGCCAAATGACCGGGGAGCTTTCATGGAATCAGCAGTGGAGTCAGACCTGAACAAATGCCAGCCCCTCGCACTTTGAGTGGGACCAGACGCTGCACGACTGATCGTGCGAACCCATTTTGTCATTTATCAATTCACAAGTGTTACTTTTGTCGGCAGTCAGCGACCATGACATGCAGTGATGAGACCGGACCGCGACAGTGCCACAAGTAAAACGCGAAGTTGTCTGCGCCCTACTTCATTGCTTCCACCGGGCGACGTGCCTTCACATACGCGTCGGCGGGCAGATACGCCTTGCCGTCAGCGTAGCGCCACTGAACCATCGTGCCGCGGTTGCCGCGCAGGTCGAGTTTTCCGACAAACGCGCCCATGGTCGATTGATGATCAATCGCCCTGAACTCGGCCGGTCCGAATGGTGTTGAAAACTTTAGTCCGCGCATGGCGGTGACCAGTTTTTCGTTGTCCAGCGAATTGGCCTTTTTGATCGCTGCAAAAATCGCCTGCATCGTTGCGTAGCCAACGACCGAGCCCAGTTTCGGGTTCTCATTGAAGCGGCGGTAGTAATTGCTGGCAAAGCTCGCGTGCTCGCGCGAATCGATCTGATCCCACGGGTATCCGGTCACGATCCAGCCGGGCGGGGTTTCGTCTTTCAGCACATCGAGGTACTCCGGCTCACCTGACAGCAGCGAAACCACTGGCGTTTTCGGGAAAATCCCGCGCTGGTTGCCTTCGCGCACCAGTTTGGCCAGGTCGGCCCCAAAGGTCACGTTGAAAATCGCGTCCGGTTTAGCTTGCATCGTGGCTTGCAGCGTCGTGCCAGCATCAAGTTTGCCAAGCGCCGGCCATTGCTCGCTGACAAACTCCACATCCGGTCTTATGGCCTTGAGCAACTCCTTGAAGCTGGCCACCGCACTCTGGCCGTATTCGTAATTGGGCGCGATCACCGCCCAGCGTTTGGCCGGCAGTTTGGCGGCTTCTTCAACCAGCATGGCGGCCTGCATGTAGGTACTTGGGCGCAGCCGGAAGGTGTAGCGGTTGCCTTTTTCCCAGACCAGCGCATCACTCAGTGGCTCGCTGGCGACAAACAGCCGCTTGTTCTTTTGCGCATGGTCGGCCAGGGCCAGCCCGACGTTTGACAGGAAGCCGCCGGCCAATACATCAACGTTTTCACGCGATGTCAGCTCGACCGCGTGACGCAGGGCCTCTTCAGGTTTGCCGGCGTCGTCGCGGGCAATGACTTCAACCTTACGCCCCAGCAAACCGCCAGTCGCGTTGACCTCTTCAACCGCCAGTTGCCAGCCTTGCCGGTAAGGCAGGGTGAACTGCGGAAAGTTTGAATAACTGTTGATCTCGCCGATCCGGATGGGTCCAGCAGAGCCGGTTTGCGCCAGTGCCATGCTGCCGAATGAAGCGATACACAGCAAACCGAGCCGCACTTGACGGGTAACGTTCATGGGAATTCCAAAAAATGGTTACCAAAAATAAAGGGAGGTTCAGCGCCCCGTTTTGTTGCCTGCGGGAGAGCGCCAACTGCCAGCTTTGATGGGTCCGCTGCGAAAGGTTTACCGCATACTCGCTGCCCTCAAACGTTCGCGACTTTACCAGTCGATTCGGCGATGAGATTCCCAGCCGCTTGCGCATTGAATCGACCCCGGTCACCGCGCCCGGTTTTAGCTGGGCAAGCACTTGAAAATGTTGCGGCTTGACCCAAGCTCAAAGCAATGAATCCATTGACGCACCTCGTTTGCCCGCACTGCCAAACCACCAACCGGCTTCCGACCGATCAGCTCGGGCAAGAGCCAAATTGCGGCCAATGCAAGAAGCCGCTTTTCAGCGCGGAGCCAGTTGAAATAGACAGCATCGCCACATTCGAGCGCCACATCACACGAAACGACATTCCAGTGCTGGTTGATTTTTGGGCGCCGTGGTGTGGCCCGTGTCTGGCGATGGCCCCGGCCTATCACCAGGCGGCCAGCCAGCTTGAGCCGCATGTCCGCCTGTTAAAGGTCAATACCGAGGCTTTACCCGCGCTCGGTGCGCGATTTAGCATCCGAAGCATTCCGACCCTGATGCTGCTCCAGGGCGGGCAAGAGAAAGCACGCCAGGCTGGCGCGCTGGGTGCCGCAGATATCGTGCGCTGGGTAGGGGCGCAATCACGCTGATTTATCTTGTTTCAGCCAGGCCGACCCCCACCGCCGCGTCCCGATTGCAGCTGATCAGGCTTTGCGCCGGACCATGCTGTAGATGAGCAGCAAAACCACCGCGCCGAAGACCGATGCGATCCAGCCAGCAGGCTCGCCTTGCGCATACCAGTCCATCGACGCGCCAATAAAACTCGCTAAAAATGCGCCAGCAATTCCAAGAATGATGGTCATGATCCAGCCGAGCTTGTCATCACCCGGTTTGACAGCGCGAGCAATCAGGCCAACGATGAGGCCAATGAAAATGGTGGAAATAATAGACATGAAAACAAGCTCCTTTTAGGTTGGAATGGGCTCAATGCCTTCGTTTCGCAAAGGCAAACGCTTTGCAGCTTTCGATGATGAGGGCTGTCTCGTCGGTAACATCATCCAGGCGGCTTGTTGGCTTGTCAGACGCCAGGCTGAAATACAGGCATCGGTGGTGCGAAGCCTGTGGCTGTCGCTATGGCCGCACTCGTACTGTTGCCGGACTCGTACTGTTGTTCGGGTACCGGCGCTGTTCGCAAATTGGCGGGCAATCTTGAATGCAGCTATTGGCTGAAACAGTTCTGACACCTTTGAAGCAGCGCATAAAATCTGGCGATGCCATACCTAAAACCTCTCGGCCTGACTGCTGCCCTCTTCAGCCTCGCTCTGCTGCAGGGCTGCATGGTGCTGGCTATTGCCGACACCGTGGGCTCCGTCGCCGTCAAAACTGTGGGCCTGGCCGCGGACACGGCGATTGGCGCGGTCAAACTCACCGGCAAGGCGGTGGGCGTGGCTGGAGATGCGCTGTTGGGGTCGGACGATAAGTAGCCCTGCGTTGACAGCTTACAAATACGCGGTGGTTGGTCTGCCCGGAGGGGATCGAACCCCCGACAACCGGCTTAGAAGGCCGGTGCTCTATCCAACTGAGCTACGGGCAGAAACTCGGCATACAACCCTTGCTGCGTGCCTTGAAGCGCAAATTAGCATGACGCAGACACAAA
>JANOOO010000209.1:0-4587 GCA_031421375.1 Polaromonas sp. | reverse complement strand
ACCACGCCGACGCCAGTCAGCGGCAAAGTGCAGGCCGGCAAAATTTTGAGGTCTTCGGTGCCGTCTTTCTTGCGTGCGACGTGCTCCATCAACACAATGACGCGCTTCACCCCAGCCACCAGATCCATCGCGCCGCCCATGCCTTTGACCATCTTGCCGGGGATCATCCAGTTGGCGAGGTCGCCCTTTTCGCTGACCTGCATCGCACCCAGGATGGACAGGTTGATCTTGCCGCCGCGAATCATTGCAAAGCTCTCGTGGCTGCCGAAAATCGACGAGCCCTTGATGGTGGTGACGGTCTGTTTGCCGGCGTTGATGAGGTCAGCATCGACCTGGTCTTCCGTGGGGAAAGCGCCGATGCCCAGCATGCCGTTTTCGCTTTGCAGCCAGACTTCGATGTCGCTCGGCACAAAGTTGGCCACCAGTGTCGGAATGCCAATGCCGAGGTTGACGTAGAAACCGTCTTGCAATTCTTTGGCCGCGCGTGCCGCCATTTGGTCTTGTGTCCAGGTCATGTTTATTCCTTTTAATCAGTTGAGGACAGAGCAACGCGGTGCTGCGCCCCGTCGTTGGTCTGTCCCACAATTTATTTGGTTGACGTAATGGTTCTTTTCTCAATGCGTTTTTCAGGCGTTGCGTTCACAACAATGCGGTGGACGTAAATGCCGGGCAGATGGACGTGGTCCGGGTCCATTGAACCGGTTTCAACCAGCTCTTCAACCTCGACGATGCAGACCTTGCCAGCCATCGCGGCGGCGGGGTTGAAGTTGCGTGCCGTCAGGCGGAACTGCAGGTTGCCTGACTGGTCGGCACGCCAGGCCTTGACGAGCGACACATCGGGCACCAGCGAGCGCTCCATGACGTAGGTTTCGCCGTCGAAGTCGCGCAGGTCCTTGCCCTCTGCCACCAGCGTGCCGACGCCGGTCTTGGTGAAAAAAGCCGGAATGCCGGCCCCGCCAGCGCGCAGCTTTTCGGCCAGCGTGCCCTGCGGCGTAAATTCAAGCTCAAGCTCGCCGGCCAGATACTGCCGCTCGAACTCCTTGTTCTCGCCGACGTAGCTGGCGATCATTTTTTTGATTTGCCGCGTCTCCAGCAGCTTTCCCAGGCCAAAGCCATCGACGCCGGCGTTGTTTGAAATCACCGTGAGGTTTTGAGTGCCGCTTTGCTTGAGTGCCTCAATCAGCGCCTCGGGAATGCCGCACAGTCCAAAGCCGCCGACAGCCATCAGCTGACCGTCTTTGACCACACCCTTCAAAGCCGCTTCGGCAGAGGGAAAAAGTTTCTTCACAAAAAATCTCCTGGTTCGGTTGCGTCCGCAGCGTAAAAGCTGCAGAAAGCCTAAAGGCTGCGGTCGATACTACCCATATTTTGCGTCGGCCCGCTGCATCAACTTAACATGCCGAAGTAAGCTGCAAAAACTCGTTGGAGGCACGCAGTAAAGCGGTGCAAAAAACGGCTGCGAGCCGATCAGGGAGCTTTATGACAAACATCAAGACAACCGGGCCAGCGCAAGCCCCAAAAATCTTGCGGCAGTACAGCGAGTTGCCGGGCCCGCGCGGCATCGCATTGCTGGGCAACGCACTGCAAATTGATGCGCCGCGCTTTCACCAGCAGCTCGAACGCTGGTGCCTGGACTTCGGTCCGCTGTTCAAACTCAAAATCGGCAAGCGCCATATTCTGGCGGTAGGCGACCATCAGTTGATCGCGGCGGTGCTGCGTGACCGGCCTGACGGCTTCAGGCGCACCTCGTTGCTTGAAGAGATCTGGCTGGAGATGGGCCTGCCGCAAGGCGTTTTCGGTGCCAATGGTGAGGCATGGCAGCGTCAGCGCCGCATGGTCATGGCGGGTTTTGCGCCGGCCCACGTCAAAGCTTACTTTCCCGCGTTGCAAGGCGTGGCCCAGCGGCTGACCGGGCGCTGGCAACGCGCCGCGCAGGCGCAGGCCGACATCGACCTGCAAGCCGACCTGATGCGCTACACGGTCGATGCCATCGCCGGTCTGGCATTCGGTGCCGACGTAAACACGCTGGAAAGCGATGGCTACATCATCCAGCAGCACCTGGACAAAATATTCCCCGCGCTGTTCAAGCGCATCCTCGCCCCCATTCCTTTCTGGCGCATCGTGCGCTCGCCGGCTGACCGGCGGCTGCAGCGCAGCATCACCGAAGTCACCGCCGCCGTGGCCGGGTTCGTCAGTGAGGCACGCGCCCGAATGCATGCCCGGCCCTGGCTGCGCGAGCGGCCAGAAAACCTGCTCGAAGCCATGATCGCTGCCGCCGATCAGCCAGGCAGCGGTATCGACGATGACCAGGTGGCTGGCAACGTGCTCACGATGTTGCTGGCCGGCGAAGACACCACGGCCAACACCATTGCCTGGATGATTCACCTGCTCTGGCTCAACCCTGACGCACTGGCGCGGGTGCAACGAGAAGTGCGAAGCGTGGTCAGCAACCCCAGGCAACCGTCGCTCGATGAGATGGCACGCCTGGACTACGTTGAAGCCTGTGCCCATGAAACCATGCGTCTCAAACCGGTGGCACCGCTGATTCCGCTGGAGGCGGCGCACGATGTGACCATCGGTGACGTGCAGGTGCCAGCAGGCACCATCGTGCAAAGCATCATGCGCGTACACAGCGTGAGCGACGCGCACCTGCCGCGCGCGGCTGCGTTCGAGCCCGAGCGCTGGCTGGCTGATGGCAACCCGGCGGCACTGGCCGGCAGCGCGGTCAAGCGCATTTCGATGCCGTTTGGTGCGGGGCCGCGCATTTGTCCGGGCCGCTATCTGGCGCTGCTTGAAATGAAAATGGCGATGGCGGTGCTGCTTGGCAACTTCGACATTGAAAGCGTGTGGACCCCTGACGGTGGCCCAGCGCGGGAGCTGCTGTCCTTCACGATGCAGCCAGTGGGGCTGCGCATGCGGCTGCGCTCGCGCAGTGCCGTTGCACCTGCCTGAGCGCGATTTAGTTGCTATTTAATCGATAGCTGCTTGCGCCTGTCTGCAGGGGGCGCTTCAGCGTCATCTGACTTAATTTTTGGGGGCGTCGTCCGGCTCAGGGCTGCTTCGGCCCATCAACCACTTCGGCTGCGCTGCGAAATGCCTCGACAGCCGCCGGCAGGCCGCAGTAAATGCTGGCGTGCAGCAGCACTTCCTGAATTTCTTCTTTTGTCGCGCCGTTGTTCAGCGCACCGCGGACATGGGTTTTGAGCTCGTTCTGCTTGCCCAGGGCCGTGAGCATGGCCACGGTCAGCAAACTGCGGGTTTTCAAGTCCAGACCCGGCCGCTGCCAGGTGTCGCCCCAAGCATTGCGGGTAATGTACTGCTGGATCGGCTGGGTGAAGTCGGTCGCGCCGGCAAGGGCTTTGGCGACGAAATCTTCGCCAAGAACCTGTTTGCGGGTGGCGAGACCTTTGTCAAATTGAGCATCCATGTGCGCGCACTCCTGAAAAAACCCTGAGCATACCCAAGCCGCAGCCTATTGCCGTCTTACCCAAATCAGTTGTTGCGCCCCAGGGCGATGGGCCGGATCTGGTTCTCGATCCAGTTGTTGTCCACGGGCAAGCGCCCGTGGACGAATAATCGGGGTGAGCGCCACCCGACAGCGTAGGCTCAGAGGTACGCCCGGTGAGTTTGCAGGCCACACTATCGATGCGATTGGAAATATTTCATTGATGGATCGGTGCCCAAACTCTACAGTCGACTAGTTAATAAATTGCAGACAACCAACGGAGAGAACCATGTCAACCGAATCAAAGTGCCCGTTCCCGAACACCGCTCTCAAGCCCACAGTGGCTGGGGCCAGGACAAATGCCGACTGGTGGCCCAATCAACTGAACCTGAAGATCCTGCAGCAGCACTCTGAACTGTCAGATCCCATGGGCAAGGACTTCAACTACGCCGAGGAGTTCAAGAGCCTTGACTTGCACGCCGTGGTCAAAGACCTCACTGCCTTGATGACGGATTCGCAGGACTGGTGGCCCGCGGACTATGGTCACTACGGCCCGTTCTTCGTCCGCATGGCCTGGCACAGCGCAGGCACCTACCGTATCGCCGACGGTCGCGGTGGCGCGGGCTTCGGCACACAGCGTTTTGCGCCCCTCAACAGCTGGCCAGACAACGTGAACCTGGACAAGGCACGCCGCTTGCTGTGGCCGATCAAGCAGAAGTACGGTCGCAAAATCTCTTGGGCCGACCTGATTGTTCTGACCGGTAATGTCGCCATGGATTCGATGGGGTTCAAGACCTTCGGTTTCGCCGGTGGGCGCCAGGACGTTTGGGAGCCAGGCGAGGACATTTATTGGGGACCTGAAGACACCTGGCTTGGCGACAAGCGCTACACCGGCGACCGGGAGCTCGAGAACCCTCTCGGCGCCGTTCAGATGGGCCTGATCTACGTGAACCCGCAAGGGCCCAATGGCAACCCGGACCCTGTCGCTGCGGCACGCGATATTCGCGAGACCTTCGCCCGCATGGCGATGAACGACGAAGAAACAGTTGCGCTGTGCGCTGGCGGACACACCTTCGGCAAAACTCACGGCGCGGCCTCTGAGGACTACAAGGGTCCAGCACCCGAGGGCGCCGATATCGCCG
>JANOOO010000208.1:0-3218 GCA_031421375.1 Polaromonas sp. | reverse complement strand
GCCTTTGCTGGCCGGGCTGACCGCAGGGGCACTGATGTGGTTCGGCGCAACGGCGGCGCTGGACGCCATGGGCAACCAGCAAAAGCAAACGCTGCCCACCGTTGCCCTGCAGACGCTCGGCGGCGAGGCCGTCACACTGGCCGGGCTGGCGCAGGGCAAGCCGCTGGTCGTCAACCTGTGGGCCACCTGGTGCCCGCCCTGCCGCCGCGAGATGCCCGTGCTGGCCGAGGCCCAGCAGCGCGAAACCAGCGTGACGCTGGTGTTTGCCGACCAGGGCGAGAGCGCAACTGCGGTGCAGCGTTATCTGGCTGCGAGTCAGCTCAATCTGCAAAACGCCGTGCTTGACCCCGCTAGCGCGCTGGGTCGCGTCGTCGGCTCGCAATCACTGCCGACCACTTTGTTCTACAGCGCCGACGGCCGGCTGGTCGATACCCACGTCGGCGCACTGTCGGCGGCCACGCTGGCAGCTAAGCTGGCTAAGCTGCGCGGTGAGCGCCCCTGATTCGGGTTCGCAGCGCAGCTGCGGCTTGCATGTAGAGGCAGGCGCTGCGACTGTCGCCCTTTGAAGGCGGAGAAAGTCAAGTCAGGACTCGCTTGTCTGCGAGTGTTGAATCCGCCGACTTGCACTCGCCTTCACCTTCACCTTCACCTTCACCATGCTATAAATTAAATAGCTGCTTTCGCCCGTTCCGTATGGGCTATCGGCCTATTTAATTATTAAACAACCCGCCTTTTCGCGTTGCAGCGCCGTGGGCGCACCCGGCGTGTTCTACGGAAAACCTCGCGCATTGCGGGCAGCCTTAAGCGCCGCCTCAATCGGCTGGAAAGGACCAAAGGTATGTTGCACTCTCGAGAACATCGGCGGCTTTGAAGGGTCGTCGGTCGCCGCACCCAGGTTGCTGCGCGGCATGGTGAAGTCATACGATGCGCTGGCCGGCTTGCGCAACCAGTTCGGCATCCCGTCGGGGCCGACGCCAGTCCAATCGTTGACGTAGCGCTGACCGAATGGGTGGGGGTTTGAAAGAACGTAAGCCGCAACGTCCCAGGCATCTTGTTGCGGTATGCGCGTGGCCGGATTGACCGCATTGACCTGATCACGCGGCATCGTGCCCCAGATCATCGTCACGGCTGTCGCGAGCCGCCCCATGCCCGACATCAGGCCGAAGCTGTTGTTGCCCCAAAGCGCCGGAATGTCATAGCGCATTTCTTTCTCGTTCCACCTGCCCTGCCCGTCGTCTTCGTGGCATCCCTTGCACTGATCTTTGTAGATTTCTTTTCCGCGTACCGGGTCGGCATTCGCGTCGTCATGATCACCGGGGACCATCCCCGCACCGCGGCGCGCATTGCCACTGACCTGGGGATCGCCGACGCCGGATCCGAGGCGCTGACGGGCAGCCAGATCGACGCACTCGGCGATGCAGAGTTTGCCGATGCGGTTCGCCGGACTGCCGTCTATGCCCGCGTGTCGCCTGCCCACAAGCTGCGCATTGTTGACGCACTGCAGGCCGACGGCAACCTCGTCGCCATGACCGGCGACGGCGTGAATGATGCACCGGCGCTGAAGTCCGCCGACATCGGTATCGCCATGGGCGTGACGGGCACCGAAGTGACGAAGGAGGCGGCCAAAATGATTCTGGCTGACGACAACTTCGCCACTATCTTCAAAGCGGTGCGCGAAGGCCGCAACATCGTTGACAACATCCGGAAATTCTTGCGCTACCTGCTGTCATCGAACATGGGTGAAGTACTCACCGTCTTTCTGGGTGTGGTCGGTGTCAGCGTCATCGGGCTTTCCAGTGGCAACGGCGCCGTTGTGTTGCCGCTGCTTGCCACTCAAATTCTGTGGCTCAACCTGATCACCGACACCTGGCCCGCGCTGGCCATGGGCATTGATCCACCGACGGACGACGTCATGGCGCGCAAGCCGCGCCAGCTGACCGAACGAATGATTGACGCCCGCATGTGGCGAGGCATTTTGGAGATTGGCCTGGTGGTGGCGCTGGCCGCGCTGCTGACGATGGACATCTACCTGCCCGGCGGCTTGATTGAAGGACAGAGCGACCTGGCGACAGCGCGCACCGCAGGCTTCACCGTGCTGGTCTTCGCCCATCTGTTTAACTGCTTCAACGCCCGCTCGGAAACCACCAGCTCCTTTCATCACCTCTTCGTCAACCCGTGGCTCTGGGGCGCGCTGGCGTTGTCCGGCGTTTTGCAGGTGGCAGTGGTCCATGTGCCCTTTCTCAACATCGCCTTCGGCACCGTGCCGCTAAGCCTCGCGCAATGGATGGTGTGTGCAGCGATGGGCAGCAGCGTGCTTGGGTACAGCGAGCTGCGCAAACTGGTTCTCAGAGCGCTGAAGCCGAGCTGAAAGTGGCGTGACGCGAGACTAAACCTGCTATTATTTAGATAGCTGCTTGCGCCCGTTCTACATGGGATAGAGGCTCGCTTGACCGCAGATTCAAGCACAAAGCGCAAAAAAAGGGGGCCTGGGCCACCGACAAGCGCGTTGCACCAGCGTCAGCGCGGGTGCGGGTCCCACGCACAGAACGGATTAGGTAGTTCAGAAGCCGTCAGTGCGAGGCCGATGCAGCCACATGATTGCCAGGTGGCACTCAGTGCGTGGCTCTGGGAACCAAAGATGCCCACGCGGTGGAATTTCAAGGCAGCCGCGCACGGCATGCTTTCTTGAGGCAAATCAACATCCGGTGCAGAAAAATCGGCCAAAGTTCAATCGCCCAAACCGAAAGCTCGACATGAACACTGCAAGCAAGCTGACCCATTCCCAAGCCACTCCGGTCAGTTTCAAATGGCTGGTCCAGATTTTTCTGGTGGCCGCATTTGCGGGACTGGGTGCAGCGTCGCATTCTCAAATCCTGCCTGCAACTGCACGGGGTGAGATGCTGTATCTGACCCATTGCGTCACGTGCCACACCACAGAGATGCACTGGCGCAATAACAAGCAGGCTTACGACTGGAACAGTCTGAAGGAGCAGGTGCGCCGCTGGCAGGGTAATGCGGGGCTGCTGTGGGAAGAGGCCGATATTGTCGAGGTCTCGCGCTACCTCAATGACACGATTTACCGCTACCCGCGAACCGACGGTCGTGCGGGCCGGGCCAGCCCGAGCAATTTGGAACAGTCGAAGAAATAGCGCCTTCCCTGCGATGGACTGCGGGCAGACTTACCTTTGACAGACAGCGCAGCTTGCCAGAAAGAACAC
>JANOOO010000207.1:0-5116 GCA_031421375.1 Polaromonas sp. | reverse complement strand
TTTTCAGCTCACCCTCTTTGGTGATGATGAGCTTCAAAAAGTCGAGCAGGTTGCGCGCATACAGCGCGCTGGCGTCAGCGGCCACCAGCGAGGCGACATTCGTCTCGCCGATCAGCGTCACACCGTGCTTGACCACCGTCTGGCCGGGCACAGTCAGCGGGCAGTTGCCGCCTTGCGGCGCAGCCAGATCGACAATCACGCTGCCGGGCTTCATGGCCTTGACCATCTCTTCGGTCACCAGCACCGGTGCCGGGCGGCCCGGAATCAGCGCGGTGGTGATGACGATGTCGGCAGCAGCGACGCGCTTGGCGACCTCGACTTTCTGCCGCGCCATCCAGCTTGCCGGCATCGGCTTGGCGTAACCACCGACGCCGGCTGCGGCTTCGCGCTCCTCGTCAGTTTCATACGCCACGTCGATGAACTTGCCGCCGAGCGACTCGACCTGCTCTTTCACGC
Organism: Polaromonas sp.; assembly: GCA_031421375.1. GTDB lineage: Bacteria > Pseudomonadota > Gammaproteobacteria > Burkholderiales > Burkholderiaceae_C > Polaromonas. The sequence continues at coordinate 4,660 of JANOOO010000207.1, read as the reverse complement.
TGGGCCGCACGTCGCTGGCTTCGATCACCGCGCCGAGTCGCTTGGCCGTGGCAATCGCCTGCAGGCCGGCCACGCCGACGCCGAGGATCACCACGCGTGCCGCCTTCACCGTGCCCGCAGCGGTCATCAGCATCGGGAAGAAACGCTGGTACTTTTCGGCCGCCATCATCACCGCTTTGTAGCCCGCAATATTGGCCTGCGACGACAGCACGTCCATGCTTTGTGCGCGGCTGGTGCGCGGCGCGGCCTCCAGCGCGAACGAGGTGACTTGCGCCGTGGCCAGGCGCTGCAGGCCCTCGGCGTCGAAGGGGTTGAGCATGCCAACCATGACGCCGCCCGCCCGGATGCGCGGGATTTCGGACGGCTCCGGGCAGCGCACCTTGAGCACGATGTCGGCGGCATAGGCACCCGTGGCGTCGGTGATCTCTGCGCCGGCTGCGACATAAGCCTCGTCCGTCACGCTGGCCGCAACGCCCGCGCCCGACTCGATGCGAATCGTGTGGCCCTGGCTGGTGAGTTTTTTGGCCGTTTCGGGCGTGATCGCTACGCGCGATTCGCCGGCCGTGATTTCGGCAGGTACCCCAATTAGCATGGGTGACTCCTCAGTGCGTTGATTTGTTGTGGCGGGGTGGCGAGGCCGCAGGGGCGGGCACCGCTTTTCCAGCGGGCAAGCTTACCCGAGATTGCGGGGAACACGCTACAGGCAGTGCGCAAGCGTGGGGTCGTTGACCGGAAGCGCAGAGCCCTCACCCCAGCCCTCTCCCGGAGGGAGAGGGAGTAAGAAACGCCGCAACAGGGCGGGTTTCCCTCTCCATCCCAGCCCCCGGCGCGGAACCGGCTCCGCCGGGCCGCAGGCGGGCGGCCCCCTCGGGGGGCAGGAAGCGACACGAAGTGCGCGACCGTGGGGGCCATATTCCAGCAGGGGCCGCGGGACTGGCTTCGCCAGACCGCAGGCGCAGCGGCCCCCTCGGGGGGCAGGGCGCTACACGCAGTGAGCAACCGTGGGGGCTCCATTATTTGGCGGTAGGCATCACAAACTCAGCACCCTTGCCTATGCTTTCGGGCCAGCGCTGCATGATCGATTTTTGTTTGGTGTAGAAACGCACGCCTTCTTCGCCATAGGCGTGCATGTCGCCGAACAGGCTTTTCTTCCAGCCGCCAAAGCCGTGCCAGGCCATCGGCACGGGAATCGGCACGTTGATGCCGACCATGCCGACCTGGATGCGGCGGCCAAATTCGCGCGCCACGTGGCCGTCGCGGGTGAAGCAGCTGACGCCGTTGCCAAACTCGTGGGCGTTGATCAGATCGACCGCCTCTTTCAGATCGTTGACGCGCACGCAACCCAGCACCGGGCCGAAAATTTCTTCCTTGTAGATTCGCATGTCGGGCGTGACGTGGTCGAACAGCGTGCCGCCCATCCAGAAACCGTCTTTGCAGCCTTCGCCCGCGTCCGCGCCGGTGAAGCTGCGGCCATCGACCAGCAAGGTCGCACCTTCTTTCACGCCCTGGTCTATGTAGCCGGTGATGCGCTGGTGCGCCGCTGCCGTCACGATGGGGCCCATTTCGGCGTCGAGATTCACGCCGTTTTTAATCACCAGCGTTTTGGCTCTGGCTTCCAGCATCGGCAGCAGCCGGTCAGCCACATCACCGACCAGCACAGCAATCGAGATCGCCATGCAACGCTCGCCAGCCGAGCCATAACCGGCCCCAATCAGCGCATCAACGGCCTGCTCCAGATCAGCGTCGGGCATCACGACCATATGGTTCTTCGCGCCGCCGAGCGCCTGCACCCGCTTGCCGTGATGAGCCCCGGTTTCATAGATGTAGTTGGCAATCGGCGTCGAGCCGACAAAAGACACGGCCTTGACATCGGGGTGAACCAGCAGCGCATCAACCGCCTCCTTGTCGCCCTGCACGACGTTGAAGACGCCATCGGGCAGCCCGGCCTGCTTGAGCAGCTCGGCCATGAACAGGCTGGCGCTCGGGTCAATCGGGCTGGGCTTGAGAACGAAGCAATTTCCGGCCGCAATCGCCACTGGAAACATCCACATCGGCACCATCACCGGAAAGTTGAACGGCGTGATGCCGGCCACCACGCCGAGCGGCTGGCGCAGCGTCCAGTTGTCGATGCCGGTGCTCACCTGCTCGGTGAAATCGCCCTTGAGCAACTGCGGAATGCCGCAGGCGAATTCAACGATGTCGATGCCGCGCGAGACCTCGCCCTGTGCATCGGTGAAGACCTTGCCGTGCTCGGCCGTAATCAGCTGCGCGAGCCGGTCTTTGTTCTGGTTGAGCAGTTCAAGAAACTTGAACATCACGCGCGCCCGGCGGATCGGCGGCGTGTCGGACCAGGCCGGGAACGCGGCCTGCGCAGCGGCGACGGCGGCATCGACTTCGGTGCGGCTGGCGAGCGCGACATGGCCCGAGACGGCGCCCGTCGCCGGATTCGTCACCGGCTGCTGCCGACCCGCAGCCGCGCCGCTGAGGCGACCGTTGATGAAATGGCCAATGCTGGCCTGCGCTGCGGCAGTCGAAGGCGATGAAGTCATGGTGCGTGTCCTGTGGATCGGTGAGTCGGTCTGTGAGAGCGCCAGTCTAGGCCGCAGCCGCCGGTTTGATAAGACCTTGATTTCTGATTACATTGTTCAATAAATTGAACAATTTGAAATGACATGCCAACCGACCAGATCGCCCCCTTACTCGCCGACCTGCACCTGCTGACCATCCTGGCGGCGACGCGCAGCTTCACAGAAACTGCGCGTCGCCTGGGCATCTCCAAGGCGTCGGCCAGCATGCGCATCACCGAGCTGGAGCGCGCCGCCGGCCTGCTGCTGGTGCGGCGTACCACACGCTCGGTCGGCCTCACCGAAGCCGGCCAGCAGCTCGTGAGCGACATGCAACCCGCCTTCAACCGCATCAGCGACGGCTACACCGCAGCCCGCGACTTGGCCGGCACGCCGCGCGGCCTGGTCCGTGTCACAGCCCCGGTCGCGCTCGGACGCCAGCACCTGGCGCCTGCGGTCTCAAGCTTTCTCAATGCCTTTCCCTCGATTCAGATCGAGCTTGAACTGACCGACCGTTTCGTCAATCTGGCCAGCGAAGGCTTCGACCTGGCGATTCGCCACACCAGCAACCCGCCCGAAACCCATGTTGCCTGGGTGCTGTGCGAAACGCGCTCGGTGCTGCTGGCCAGCCGCGACTATTTGGCCCGGCGCGGCGTGCCAGTCCATCCGTCGGAGCTGACGGCGCACGACTGCCTGCTGTACCTCGGTCAGCAGTCCGGCAGCTGGACTTTTCTGCGCACGGCGAACAAAAAGAAAGCTGCCGAACGTGTCGGCGTCACGCTGGCCGGCAAGCTCAAGGCCAACAACAGCGAGGTGCTGCGCGACGCGCTGCTGGCGGGCCTGGGCATCGGCTTGTTGCCCGACTTCAGCGTGCCCAGGAATAGTGCCCCCACGCTTTTCACTTCGTGTAATGCGCTGCCCCCCGAGGGGGCTGGCCTTGCTTGGGGCGGTCCGGCGCTGCGGCCGGTGGCCCCCGAGGGGGCTGCACTTGCTCGGGACGGCCCAGCGCGGCGTGCGGCCCGCGAAAAGCACGCAGAACTGGTGCAGGTGCTGCCCGACTGGCAGGTGCAAGGCTTTTTCGGCGACCGGATATATGCTTTGCGCCCCTGGTCCGCGCAGGTACCCCGGGCGGTGCAGTGCCTGGTCGAGCACCTTCGCGCCAGTCTTGCCGGCGGGTTTGCCTGACATCAATGCAGTCGCTATGTTTTTCATAGCTACTTGCGCTCTAATCTATTTGCTTTCTGGCCGATTTGGCTCTTGGTCTTCGGCCGTTTTAGCCTTTCGCCGCATCGCGCTGCCGGTCGCTGGAATGCCCCCAAACCCCCCCTGATAATCGCCCGCATGCATACGAGATGGAAACCCAGCGTCACCGTTGCGGCGGTCATTGCGCGGGACTTCGGCGGGGTGGAAAAATTCCTGCTGGTCGAAGAAGAAACCCGCGACGGCCTGCGGCTGAACAACCCGGCCGGCGACCTCGACCCGTTTGAAAGCCTGGTGCAGGCCTGCGCCCGGGAGACGCTTGAAGAAACCGCTTTTCACTTCACACCGACAGCACTGGCTGGCGTGTACATGTCGCGTTTCGAGCGCATGCAGCCCGAGGGCCGGCTCGACATCACCTACCTGCGCTTTGCGTTTAACCTCGCCTTAGGATTGCGCTCCGGGCTATAGCTGGGCAATGTTGGTGCCGTAAACAGCCAGCCACATCCCGCCATCACCCGCCGTGTTGCACCCCGGTCACTTGCGCAATGGCAATTTATGGCGCAAACTGCGCCATAAAGGAGCCTCATCATGACTGCAGCCAGGAGCTTTGCATCTGTCAAATTGCCAGAAACCCTGGTGCAACAAGCCCGCGATGCCGCCCAGCCACTGCGCCGCTCGGCCGCCGGGCAAATCGAATACTGGGCCACGCTGGGCCGCGTGGTCGAGCATTCAGGCTTGACGGTACAGGAGGCGCGGGACGCCATTGAAAACTATGAAGCCGCGGTTCGCACAGCGCCTCAAGCCCGCCTCAATGCCCCGTCTGAAGACTTGCAGGCCAGCGAATTGATCGCCCGGTTCATGGCGATTGAAGCCGACGGCAGCCTTGCGCAGCGCGT